>NZ_QAIJ01000036.1:0-1029 GCF_003060985.1 Stenotrophomonas sp. HMWF023 | reverse complement strand
CAGCGGCTGGAGACGGCGGCCGAAGTGGCGATGCGCCGGGGTGATGGCGTTCGCTGGCCGGGCATTGTCATCGCGCTGCTTGCGCTGGCGGCGCTGCCCGCGCTGCAGATCGACGTCGCGCTGTGGTGGCGGCTGTTGCTGGGTCTTCCGCTGTGCGCCGTGGCCGGCACCGCCGTGTGGATGGCATGGCCACGCCAGCGTGGCCCAGGTGCGCCGCAACCGGTTCTGCAGCTCAGCGGCAGGCTCAACAAGCTCATGCTGCACCCACACCATCCGCCCTGCTGGCTACTGGGCAGCGACCACCGCGTGCAGCTGCCTGCGGAGTGGCTGGCGTCCAAGCGTTTCCGTAGTGGGCAGCACCTCACACTGGATATCCGCCAATGCGATGGCATGGTCCTGGGCGCGGGCCGGGAGTGGTCCCTGGCCGAGGACCGTGTCCGGTTTTCCTCCGCTGGGGCGACGTGGAGCCTGGCATGGCTGGGGTTGATGCTGTGCGTACTGCTGTTCGGCGGAATGTTCGTCGAACTGCCGGCGGGCATCTCCCGGCAGCACACCCGTGATGCGCTCAGGCTGATGCATGGAGTGTGGTGGCCGCTCACCGCCGCCACCGGGCTGTGGCATCTGGTGCAGGCCATCCATCGGTGGCGTCGGCACCTGCGGTGCCACGCACGGCGCAGCGCGGCACTGGCTGCACGCATGCCACCAACGCGCTGAATGGTTCACGCCGCCCGCTGCGGATGTCTCACATCGTGAGACCCATTTGTGGTGCCATGTGATCCCCTGAAAATCCACCTCCCATGGCCTACGAACTCGCCAAGCGCACCGCAGATGCGGAGCAGCAGCTCGCTACCCGCGATGGCCTTCCCGCGCGCGATGGCGCACTGCTCAGTGCACGCCTGCAGCGCCGCTACCAGGATCGCATCACCGGCAGCTTCGCCATTCCCGGCCGCGAAGGCCGCTATGCGCCGATTCCTGATTCAGTGCCACCGGCCCTGACTGCGGCACTGAAGGCACGTGGCATCGAACAGC
>NZ_QAIJ01000035.1:5447-6426 GCF_003060985.1 Stenotrophomonas sp. HMWF023 | reverse complement strand
CCTTGCCCTGGGCCAGGCGCTTGTCCCAGTGCGAGTGGTCCAGCGTCGGCGCCATGCCTACGCCGGTGGTGTGGCAGGCGGTGCACAGGTTGTCGAAGATCACCTTGCCGTCCTTGGTACCACCGTAGGCCACCTGCGAGGCGGCCTTGGCCAGCGCGGCGGCATGCGCTGCAGCCTGCGCGGCCGCGCCGGTGCTGCCGGCGTACACCGCACCGGTGGGCGAAATGCGCTGTTCGGTGCGTTTGGCGGCGGTAGGCGACACCTCGGGCGGAATCCGGGTGTGGATGAACGCGGCCAGGAGGATCAGACCGAGGGTGATGGCCATCAACAGCGCGATCACCATGGAGAAGCGTTTCAGGAACTCCAGATCGTAATTCCGCACTCTTCGTTACCCCTGGCTGATAGTCGTTGGACCACGGCTGAGCGACTGCGTGATGGGCCGAGTATAGAACGCACGCCGCGCCCGACAACAGGCGTCAGGGCTGGTGCGGCGCAGCATGCGGCCTCGGCCGCATGCGGTAGCGCCGGGCCATGCCCGGCGAGCGCGCAGCGCGGCAGAAGCCGCCCGGCACCCGCAACAGCGGCATCACCCTGCGCCAACAGCCCGCAGGCAGAAACTGCAGATGGCCTCGACCAGCGCGTCCTCGTCGCGGTGCGCTTCGCGGCTGGGCGCGGTGGGGCCGACCATCGCTTCGGTGAAGGCACCCACCAGGCAGGCGGCGGCAGCATGCGCGTCCTGCGCCGGCAGTTCACCGGCCGCCACGCCCTCCTCCACCAGGCGCAGGAATACGTCACCAAAGGCACGGCGGCCGCGCATGCGCTCGGCTTCCACGTCCGGGTCCACCGGCTCGACGATGAAGGCGTGGGCCAGGCCAGGGCCAGCCAGGGCTCGGCGGACAAAGGCGGTGATGGCCTGGCGCAGGCGCACGCTGGCCGGCTCCGGCGCACTGGCGATGCGCTCCATGATCGCCACCTCGTG
>NZ_QAIJ01000035.1:1785-5437 GCF_003060985.1 Stenotrophomonas sp. HMWF023 | reverse complement strand
GATCAAGCCGGTGGAGACCCCAGCCTGGGTTGCCACCGCCGTTACCGGCGCGTTGCGCCAGCCGCCGGTGGCGACCAGTTCGCGGGTGGCCAGCAGGATCCGTTCACGGGCCCCGGCCAGGCGTTCTTCCATCAATGCTGAGCGTTTATAGGCCATGTTCTGAGTCTAGTTTCAATTTTTGAATTTGTATTCACTTCTTACCCGAACCCCGCTACGCTGGGGTCCAATCGCCCGCGCGGGCTGCTGCTGTGAACAGCTGCCCGCTTCCCCTTCCGGGTGCGTCCATTCCCCACCTTCCCTCGTGGAGCCATCGCAATGCACGTGCCATCCCTGAACTTCGACCTCGGCGAAGATATCGACCTGCTGCGCCAGAGCGTGGCCCATTTTGCCGCTGCCGAGATCGCGCCGCTCGCGGCCGAGACCGATGCGACCAACCAGTTCCCGTTGGCACTATGGCCCAAGCTGGGCGAGCAGGGCCTGCTGGGCCTGACCGTGGAAGAAGAATACGGCGGCACCGGCATGGGCTACCTGGCCCACGTGGTGGCGATGGAAGAAGTCTCGCGTGCTTCCGGTGGCATCGGCCTGTCCTACGGCGCGCACTCGAACCTGTGCGTGAACCAGCTGCGCAAGAACGGCACCGAGGCGCAGAAGCAGCGCTTCCTGCCGGACCTGTGCAGCGGCGCAAAGATCGGTGCGCTGGCGATGAGCGAACCGGGCGCGGGTTCGGACGTGGTGTCGATGAAGCTGCGCGCAGACAAGCGCGGCGACCGCTACGTGCTCAACGGCAACAAGATGTGGATCACCAACGGCCCCGACGCCGACGTGCTGGTGGTCTACGCCAAGACCGACGTCGAGGCCGGCGCGAAAGGCATCACCGCCTTCCTGGTCGAGAAGGGCATGAAGGGCTTCTCCACCGCGCAGAAGCTGGACAAGCTGGGCATGCGCTCCTCGCCCACCTGCGAACTGGTGTTCCAGGACTGCGAGATTCCTGAAGAGAACGTGCTGGGCGCGGTCGGTGGCGGCGTGCGCGTGCTGATGTCCGGCCTGGACTACGAGCGCGTGGTGCTGTCCGGCGGCCCGCTGGGCCTGATGGCTGCAGCGATGGATGTAGTGATGCCGTATGTGCACGAGCGCCACCAGTTCGGTGAGCCGATCGGCAGCTTCCAGCTGATCCAGGCCAAGATCGCCGACATGTACGTGGGCCTGGGCGCCTGCCGCGCCTATGTGTATGCCGTAGCACGCGCCTGCGACCAGGGCCGCACCACCCGCCAGGATGCGGCCGGCGCGATCCTGTACGCCGCCGAGAAGGCGACCTGGCTGACCGGCCAGGCAATCCAGATCCTCGGTGGCAACGGCTACATCAACGAATACCCGACCGGCCGCCTGTGGCGCGACGCCAAGCTGTATGAAATCGGCGCCGGCACGTCGGAGATCCGCCGCATGCTGATCGGCCGCGAACTGTTCCAGCGCACCCTGTAAGGCACCCCATGAGCATCCTAGGCAGCCAGCTGCAACCGGGCAGCGATACGTTTGAAAGCAACCGCGCGGCGATGCAGGCCGTAGTCGACGACCTGCATGCCACCCTCGCCCGCACCGCACTTGGCGGCAGCGAAGCGGCGCGCGCCAAGCACACCGCACGCGGCAAGCTGCTGGTGCGCGACCGCATCGATGCCCTGCTCGACCCGGGCAGTGCGTTCCTGGAAATCGCGCCGTTGGCCGCGCACGGCATGTATGACGACGCCGTGCCCGCCGCCGGCGTGGTTGCCGGCATCGGCCGCGTGAGTGGCGTGGAGTGCGTGATCGTGGCCAACGATGCCACGGTCAAAGGCGGCACCTATTACCCGGTGACGGTGAAGAAGCATCTGCGCGCGCAGGAGATCGCCGAGCAGAACCACCTGCCGTGCATCTACCTGGTCGATTCCGGTGGCGCCTTCCTGCCGCTGCAGGATGAAGTGTTCCCCGACCGCGACCATTTCGGTCGCATCTTCTACAACCAGGCCAACCTGTCGGCGCAGGGCATTCCGCAGATCGCCTGCGTGATGGGCAGCTGCACCGCCGGTGGCGCCTACGTGCCGGCGATGAGCGACGAGACGGTGATCGTGCGCGAGCAGGGCACGATCTTCCTCGGTGGCCCGCCGCTGGTGAAGGCGGCCACCGGTGAAGTGGTGACGGCCGAAGAGCTGGGCGGTGCCGATGTGCACACGCGCATTTCCGGCGTTGCCGACCACATGGCCGACAATGACCTGCAGGCACTGGCACGGGTACGCGCGATCATCGCCCAGCTCAACTGGCGCAAACCCGAAGCAGCGATGGCGCTGCAGCCGGTGGAAGAACCGTTGCTGCCGGCGCACGAACTGTACGGGGTGATCCCGGCCGATACGCGCAAGCCGTACGACGTGCGTGAGGTGATCGCACGGCTGGTCGACGGTTCGCGTTTCGACGAGTTCAAGCCGCGCTATGGCGCCACCCTGGTGACCGGCTTCGCCCATCTGCATGGCTATCCGATCGGCATCATCGCCAACAACGGCATCCTGTTTTCCGAGTCCGCACTGAAGGGCGCGCACTTCATCGAGCTGTGCACCCAGCGCAACATTCCGCTGCTGTTCCTGCAGAACATCACCGGCTTCATGGTCGGCCGCAAGTACGAACAGGGCGGCATCGCCAAGGACGGCGCCAAGCTGGTGATGGCGGTGGCCTGCGCCAAGGTACCCAAGTTCACCGTGGTGATCGGCGGCTCGTTCGGTGCCGGCAACTACGGCATGTGCGGCCGCGCGTACTCGCCCAACTTCCTGTGGATGTGGCCGAACGCACGCATCGGCGTGATGGGCGGCGAACAGGCGGCCAGCGTGCTGGCCACGGTCAAGCGTGATGGCATCGAAGCCAAGGGCGGGCAGTGGCCGGGCGAGGAAGAGGATGCATTCAAGGCACCGATCCGCGACCAGTTCGAACAGCAGGGCCACCCGTATTACGCCAGTGCGCGGCTGTGGGACGACGGCGTGATCGATCCGGTCGATACCCGCCGGGTATTGGCCCTGGCCCTGTCAGCCAGCCTCAACGCTCCCCCGCAGCAGACGCGCTTCGGCGTGTTCCGCATGTGACCTGTGCCATGACCGAGTCTGTTGCCATGTTCAGCAAAGTCCTGATCGCCAACCGCGGCGAGATCGCCTGCCGCGTCATCGCCACCTGCCGTCGCCTCGGCATCGCCACCGTGGCGGTGTATTCCGATGCGGACCGCAATGCACGCCATGTGCGCCTGGCCGACGAAGCCATCCACATCGGCCCGGCGGCCGCGCGCGAGAGTTATCTGCGCAGCGATGCCATCCTCGATGCCGCACGCCGCACCGGCGCGCAGGCCATCCATCCCGGCTACGGCTTCCTGTCCGAGAACGCCGACTTCGCCGACGCCTGCGTCGCAGCGGGGATCACCTTCATCGGTCCGCCCGCCAGTGCGATCCGCGCGATGGGCGACAAGAGCGCGGCCAAGGCCTTGATGGCCGAGGCCGGCGTGCCGCTGACGCCGGGCTACCACGGTGACCAGCAGGCGCCGGAGTTCCTGCGCACCCAGGCCGATGGCATCGGCTACCCGGTGCTGATCAAGGCCAGCGCCGGCGGCGGCGGCAAGGGCATGCGCAAGGTCGAGCGCAGCGAGGAC
>NZ_QAIJ01000035.1:0-1775 GCF_003060985.1 Stenotrophomonas sp. HMWF023 | reverse complement strand
GGCCAGCTGCCAGCGCGAGGCGGCCTCGGCGTTCGGCAACGACCACGTGCTGGTCGAGAAGTATGTCGAGCGCCCCCGCCATATCGAAATCCAGGTGTTCGGCGGCGGCCATGGCGAGGCGGTGTATCTGTTCGAGCGCGACTGCTCGGTGCAGCGCCGCCACCAGAAGGTGCTGGAAGAAGCGCCCGCCCCAGGAATGAGCGCCGACCGGCGCGCAGCGATGGGCAAGGCCGCCGTCGATGCCGCGCGCGCGGTGGGCTACGTCGGTGCGGGCACGGTGGAGTTCATCGCCGGCCCGGACGGCGATTTCTACTTCATGGAAATGAACACCCGCCTGCAGGTCGAACACCCGGTCACCGAATTCATCACCGGCACCGACCTGGTGGAATGGCAGCTGCGCGTGGCCGCCGGCCAGCCGCTGCCCAAGCGCCAGGACGAACTGACCATCCACGGCCATGCGCTCGAAGCGCGCTTGTACGCCGAAGATGCCGACCGTGGCTTCCTGCCGTCCACCGGCACCCTGCGCCGCCTGCGCCTACCGACCCCGTCGGCGAACGTGCGGGTGGATACGGGTGTAGAGGAAGGCGACAGCATCACCCCGTACTACGACCCGATGATCGCCAAGCTGATCGTCTGGGACGTGGACCGCGACGCCGCGCTGCGGCGCATGAGCCAAGCCCTGGCCGACTGCCAGGTGGTGGGCGTGACCACCAATGCCGGCTTCCTGCGCCGCCTGCTGCACACCGATTCGTTCGCCAACGCAAAGCTGGATACCGCGCTGATCGAGCGTGAGCACGCCGCACTGGCGATGACCGGTGACGGTGAGCAGGCGCTGTGGGAACTGGCAGCGATCGCCGCGGTAGCAAGCACACCAGCCGCTGCCGCCGATGTGCGCGACCCGCATTCGCCGTGGCAGGCACAGGATGGCTGGCGGTTGGGCGCGCCTGCCGCGCGTGTGGTGCCGCTGCAGCAGGGAGAGCGGGCGCACACGCTGAAGGTGTGGGTCACGGCCGATGGCTGGCGTGTGCAGTGCGATGACGCCGCACCGAAGCAGGTCGTCGGCCGTGCCGATGACCACACCTTGTCGGTGCAGCTGGACGAGCGTCGCTGGCGTTTGCAGCTGCAGCGCGATGGCGACCAGCTGTACCTGTTCGGCGCTGATGGCCAGCGCCGCTTCACCCTGCACGACCCGGTGGGCGAATCGGAACAGGCCAGCGCCGACGCCGGCAGCCTGCTGGCACCGATGCCCGGCAAGATCGTGGCGACACTGGTGGCGGCAGGCACGCAGGTGAAGCGCGGCACGCCGCTGGTGGTGCTGGAAGCGATGAAGATGGAGCACACCCTGCAGGCACCGGCCGATGGCACGGTGAAGGGTTATCGCGCCAAGGCGGGTGACCAGGTGGGTGATGGTGCCGTGCTGGTGGATTTCGAAGCGGTGTGATGCCGTCCGGTCACGCGTTGTCGATCAACGCGTGACCGGCCACACCTGGCCAAGCGGGTCCAGTTCGGCCGTCACCCGCTCCGCTGCACGCCAGCCAACGCCACACACCGCCAGTACGCCCTCGGCCATCGGCTGCAGGCCCAGCGCCCGCTCGGCCTCGGCCTCGTTGATCGCCGCAGTGACGAATGCGCCCAGCCCCTGCGCGGTTGCCGCGCTGTAGATCGCCTGCGATACGTGGCCAGCATCCAGAGTGAGCGCGCGATAGGCCTTGGCATGGCCACGGTACTTCCAGAACATGCGCTCGAAGCGGCACACCAGGATCAGCTGCACCGGG
>NZ_QAIJ01000258.1:60430-65044 GCF_003060985.1 Stenotrophomonas sp. HMWF023 | reverse complement strand
GGCACGCCCACCACCGGCAGCAGGCCCGAGATCATCCCGCCGTTCACCAGCACATAGACGAAGAACGCCAGGCCCGTTGCGCCGGCCAGCAACCGCGAGTACGAATCGCGCGACTGGCTGGCGATCCACAGGCAGCGCCCGATCACCACCAGATACAGCGTCAGCACCAGCGCCACGCCGATCCAGCCGAACTCCTCGCTCAGCACCGAGAACGCGAAGTCCGTGGTCTGCTCGGGAATGAAATTCAGGTGTGACTGCGAGCCTTCGCCCCAGCCCTTGCCATCGAAACCGCCTGAACCAATGGCGATCTTCGACTGGATGATGTTCCAGCCCGCGCCCAGCGCGTCCATTTCCGGGTCCAGGAACATCATGATGCGGTCCTTCTGGTACGGCCGCAGCAACCAGAACCAGGCCACCGGCGCCACCGCCGCCACGCCGCCCACGCCCAGCCCCACCCACCACCACGGCAGGCCGGCCAGCAGCAGCACGAACACACCACTGGCGGCGATCAGCACGCCGGTACCGAAGTCCGGCTGCAGCATCACCAGCCCGGTCGGTACGCCGATGATCACCATCGCCACCAGCACCGTGTTGAAGCGCGGCGGCAGCGGCATCTTGTGCAGGTACCAGGCCACCATCATCGGCAGGCTGACCTTGAGCAGTTCGGCCGGTTGCAGGTAGAAGAACTTCAGGTCCAGCCACTGCCGGCCGTACTTGCCCGTGCCCAGCACGAACACCGCCAGCAACGGAATCATCGAGATGGCATAGATCAGCGGCGTCGCCGAGCGGATGCGCAGGATCGGCATCCGCGAGATGCCCCACATCGCCGCCAGGCCCACGGCAAAGCGCACGCCCTGCGCCATCACCAGGCCATCGCCGCCAGCACTCTTCAACGTTGCCAGGCCGATCACCATCAGCGCGCCCAGGGCCAGGCACAGCACCCAGTCCAGGCTGCTGAAGAACCGCTGCAGCATTTCGCCGGCCCAACGCAGGAACGCGCTCATCGGCTGGCCTCCGCCGCGACAGTCGGGCGAGGACCAACGGGCACGGCCGCAGCAGATGGCGCACCCGGAGCCGGAACCGGGGCCGGTGGCGGTGCGGGCATGCCGATCAGCACCGGATGCTCGCCCAGCTCGGCAGCAGCGGCGTCACCGGCCGGGCGCGCGTTCACGTCCTCGTTGTCGAAGGCGGTGATGCCGATGGCGGTGGTGCCGCGTTCGCTGTCCAGCGACTGCATGCCTTCAGGCATCTTGCCCAGCAGCCAGGCGTCGAAAATCTTGCGCGCGATCGGTGCGGCGGCCGCGCCACCGTAACCGCCGCCTTCCACGGCGATGGCCAGCGCGATCACCGGCTGCTCGGCCGGCGCGAAGCCGACGAACAGCGCACGGTGGCGCAGGTGCATCGGCAGGCTTCTGGGATTGACCGCGGCCGTACCCTTACGGCTGACGACCTGCGCGGTACCGGTCTTGCCGGCCATCGTATAGGGCGCACCGGCCGCCATGCGTGCTGCGCTGCCGCCGGGAAGCATGGTGGCCATCATGCCTTCGCGCACGGCCTGCAGATTGTTCGGGTTGGGGCTGACCGGCTTGCTCTGGCCGGGCTCCGTCGCCACCCAGTCGCTGTCGAAACCAGCACGCTGCTGCATCACCAGATGCGGCGTGCGCAGTTGGCCATTGGCCAGGCCGCTGACACCACGGGCCAGCTGCAGCGGGGTGACCTTCCAGTCGCCTTGGCCGATGCTGATGTTCACCGTGTCGCCGGGATACCAGGCTTCCTTGCGGCTCTTCCGCTTGTAGGCTGGCGACGGCAGGATGCCGGAGATCTCGCCGGTCAGATCGATGCCGGTCGGCTGGCCGAAGCCGTAGTACTCCATGTAATGGTCGAACCGCTCGATGCCCAGGTCCAATGCCAGCCGGTAGTAATACGTATTGACCGACTGCGCGATGGACTTGCGCAGATCGGTCCAGCCGTGACCGCCCCGGTGCGAATCGCCCCAGCCACGCGAGGTGCCGGGCAGGTAGAACATGCCGGTCGACAGCACCTTGTCCTCCGGGCGGCGAACGCCCGAATCGAGGCCGGCCAGGCCGATCAGCGGCTTCAGGGTCGAACCGGGAGCGACGCCGCCGAGCACCAGGCGATTGAACTGCGGGCGCGACGGGTTGTCGTTCAGCGCCTTGAATTCCGCGTGCGAGATGCCGTTGACGAACAGGTTCGGGTCGTAGGACGGCAGACTGACCATCGCCAGCACTTCACCCGTTCGCGGGTCCATCGCCACGGCCGAGCCTTCCTGCTCACCGAAGGCGGCCACCATCGCCCGCTGCAGGTCGGCGTCGATCGACAGACGCAGGTCGGCGCCGGATTGCGCGGCAACACGGCCGATGGTGCGGATCGCGCGGCCCTGCACGTTGGTCTCGACCTGCTCGTAGCCGACCTTGCCGCGCAGTTCCTGCTCGTAATAGCGCTCCAGGCCGGACTTGCCGATATGGGTCAGCGCGGCATTGCCCTCGCCGAGGATCTCCAGATCCTTGTCGTCCACGCGGCCGACGTAGCCGATGATGTGCGCGAACAGGTCGCCATAGGGATAGCGACGGGTCAGGTACGGTTCCAGCTCGACCCCGGGAAAGCGCCAGCGGTCCACCGCGAAGCGCGCCATTTCCTCATCGCTCATGCGCAGCTTCAGCGTGACCGGCAGGAACTTGCGGCGCGCCTTGCGCGACTTGTTGAATGCTTCCAGTTCTTCCGGGCTGATCTGGATGATCTTCGCCAGCCCTTCCAGGGTGGCATCCATGTCCTTGACCTTGTCCGGGGTCACATCCAGGCGGAATGCCGGCACGTTCTCGGCCAGCAGGCGACCGTTGCGGTCATAGATCATGCCGCGCCCGGGAACCACCGGCCGCGGCTTGATGCGGTTGGCTTCGGATCGGGTGGCGTAGATGTCGTGGTCCAGCACCTGCAGCTTGAAGTACCAGCCGCCCAGGCCCAGCAGGCAGACCAGCACGCCGAAGAAGCCCAGCGCCGCGCGGCGCCGGAACTGTTCGGCTTCGGCGTGAGGATTCTTGACCTGGCGGCGCGGCAGCATGGCTCAGCGCCCGCGCTTGCCGAAGCGCACCGCATCCAGCAGCACGAACACCAGCGGCCACAGGCCCATGCCGAGCAGCGGTGCCCACCAGTACGACCACGGCAGCGTCGGTTCGCCCACCAGAATGTGGACCAGCGCGCTGACGATGCGATCGTTGAACAGCAGGCCGCCGATGGCCAGCATCTGCTGCGACATCGGGAAGAAGCGGATGCGCGCGCGGAAGCGCTGCAGGATGAAGGCCAGCATCACCAGCCGCAGCGCCTGTTCGCCCAGCACCCCGCCATACAGCAGGTCGGCGACGACGCCGCTGGCGAAGGCGATGCCGAGGCCGACGCGCTCGGGCGCTTCGATCACCCAGTACGCCAGCACCAGTGCCAGCCAGTACGGACGCAGCGGCTGCAGCAGCGCCGGCAACGGCAGCAGGCCCAGCAGCAGGGCCACCACCACGCTGGCCGGCAGCACCCAGCGGTTGTCGCGAAGGCGGCTCATCGTTGCGCCTCCGGTGTGGCCGGCTGAGGTTGAGTTTGCTGCGGTTGCCGGCCAGCGGCCGGCACTACCGTGGACCCGGCTGAGGGAGAGCCCCCCTCTTGTTGAGGGGGGCGCGCCGAAGGCGCGGGGGTAAGGTGGGATGCCCCCCCGGCAGCCTGGTTTGCCGAAGGCAAACTTGGCTGAAGCAATTCGCTGGCCGCAGGCAAGCGAATTGCGGCGCCGGGGCGCAACAGCAGAACATCACGGCCGCGATCAAGCTGCGCGGCCGGTTTCAGTTCACCCACCAGGAAGGCATGGGTATCGTCCGGGCGCAGGCCGGTGATGGTGCCGACCGGGAATCCCGCCGGGAAGCGACCACCGAGACCGGAGGTGACGATCTCATCGCCCACTTCCACGCCGGCGCTGAGCGGAATGTCGCGCAGTTCCAGCTTGTCGCCGCGGCCGTAGACGATCAGGCGCACGCCATTGCGGGCCACGGTCACCGGCACCGCATGGTCGGGATCGGTCAGCAACAGCACGGTGGAGCTGCCTGCGGTCACGCTGATCACCTGGCCCATCAGGCCGCCGGAATCGATCACCGCCTGGCCGACGTGCACGCCTTCGCGGCTGCCGGCATCCAACACCAGGCGCTGTTTGACCGGGTCCAGGTCGATGTCCAGGATCGGCGCCAGCTGTACGTCCAGGCCACTGCGCTCGGCCACGTTCAGCAGTTCGCGCAGTTGCGCGTTGTCCAGCGCGGCGGTCTGCAGACGGGTCAGGCGGGCGTTGGCCAGCAGCAGCTGGTTGCGCAGCTCGCGGTTCTCGGTCACCAGCTGGCCGTGGCTGGCGGCGGTGTCGCGCACCTGCCCGCCGAGCTTGCCGGGCAGGCCGGCCAGGGCCCACACCGGCTGCACCAGGCTGTTGGCCTGCTCGCGCAGACGCGCCAGCCAGCCGGCCTGGTCGTCGAGGACGATCAAGGTGATTGCCAGTGCGAGATAGGCCAGCAGCCGCAGCGGGCTGGCGGCATCACCGGATCGGGAAGCGACGGGAGGTCCGGCGTAGGGCGG
>NZ_QAIJ01000258.1:31578-60388 GCF_003060985.1 Stenotrophomonas sp. HMWF023 | reverse complement strand
TGTGGCGGGCCGCACCCCGGAGGGGCGCTGCGGGCACAGGCAGCCGGGACGGCTTATTCCGGCGCAAAGAACTCGTTGCCGTGCATGTCGACCAGTTCCAGCGCACGACCACCACCGCGGGCCACGCAGGTCAGCGGGTCGTCAGCCACCTGCACGTGCAGACCGGTTTCCTCGGAAATCAGGCGGTCCATGTCGCGCAGCAGGGCGCCACCACCGGTCAGCACGATGCCGCGCTCGGCGACGTCGGCGCACAGTTCCGGCGGGGTCTGTTCCAGTGCCAGCTTGACCGCACTGACAATGCCCGACAGCGGCTCGTGCAGCGCTTCAAGCACTTCGTTGGAGCTGATCTTGATCATCTTCGGCACGCCCTCGGCGAGGTTGCGGCCGGAGATTTCCATCTCGATCGCTTCCGCCTGCGGGTAGGCACAGCCCAGTTCGACCTTGATGCGCTCGGCGGTGGCTTCACCGATCAGCATGCCGTGGTTGCGGCGCACGTAGTTGGTGATCGATTCGTCGAAGCGGTCGCCACCGATGCGCACCGAAGCGGAGTAGACGATACCGTTGAGCGAGATCACCGCCACTTCGGTGGTGCCGCCGCCGATGTCGATGACCATCGAGCCACGGGCCTCGGTGACCGGCATGCCGGCGCCGATCGCGGCCGCCATCGGCTCTTCGATCAGGAACACGTCACGGGCACCGGCCTCCTCGGCCGATTCCTTGATGGCACGGCGCTCGACCTGGGTCGAGCCGGCCGGCACGCAGACCAGCACGCGCGGGCTCGGGCGCAGGAAGCGCGACTTGTGCACCTTCTTGATGAAGTGCTTGAGCATCGCCTCGGTGTAGGTGAAGTCGGCGATGACGCCATCCTTCATCGGGCGGATGGTGGTGATGTGGCCCGGGGTACGGCCGAGCATCTGCTTGGCCTCGGCGCCAACGGCTGCCACCGACCGGGTACCACCAATCGCGCGATCCTGGCGCACAGCGACCACGGACGGCTCGTTCAGCACGATTCCCTGCCCACGCACATAGATGAGGGTGTTGGCCGTGCCCAGGTCGATGGACAGGTCATTGGAGAACATGCCGCGCAGTTTCTTGAACATCTGGGAGTTGATCCTGAGGGGTGTCGCGCCCAACGCGGGATGGCGAAAAAATGGGCAGAAATCGAGGTCGACAAGCCTAGCAACCCGCCTGCCGCCGAGCAAGGAGAAAACTAGCTGAACCCGCGCCTTCACAGGCTTTCGGCCTGATCGGGCATCAGCCGGTTCTGGCCCTGAGCGGCACCAGCGGGTAACCTTTGCGCCGTCGGGCGCCCAAGGGCGCCGTTTGCTTGCCTGCCGAAGTGGGCCGGCCCATCCCAAAATTCACCGCATAGGCTTACATCGATGTCCGCTCTGATCTGTGGTTCTCTTGCCTTCGACACCATCATGGTGTTCCCGGACCAGTTCAAGAATCACATCCTGCCGGACAAGGTGCACATCCTGAACGTGTCGTTCCTGGTGCCGCGCATGCGCCGCGAGTTCGGCGGCTGCGCCGGCAACATCGCCTACAACCTGCACCTGCTGGGTGGCGATCCGATCCCGATGGGCACGGTGGGTTCGGACTTCGGCCCGTACCGCGAGCACTTCGATGCCTTGGGCATCGACCTCACCCGCGTGCGCGTGATCGATGAGCTGTTCACCCCGCAGGCGTTCATCACCACCGACCACGACAACAACCAGATCACCGCCTTCCACCCGGGCGCGATGATGCGTTCCTACGAAAACCACGTGCGCGACGTGCCGGGCGTCAGCCTGGGTCTGGTCGGCCCGGACGGCCGCGAAGGCATGATCCAGAACGCGCTGGAATTCCACGAAGACGGCGTGCCGTTCATCTTCGACCCGGGCCAGGCCATGCCGCTGTTCAACGGCCCGGAACTGCGCGAGTTCATCGAGCAGGCCGATTACGTGGTGGTCAACGACTATGAGTCGAACCTGCTGCAGGAACGCACCGGCTGGAACGAAAAAGAGATCGTCAGCCGGGTCAAGGCCTACATCACCACCCGTGGCCCGAAGGGCGCGGTGATCCACACCCCGGAAAAGAGCTACGACATCCCGCCGGCACACGAGCGCCGCGTGGTCGATCCGACCGGCTGTGGCGACGCCTTCCGCGCCGGCCTGATCTACGGCATCCAGAAGGGCTTCGACTGGCTGACCATCGGCCGCATGGGCAACCTGATGGGCGCGCTGAAGGTCGAGCACCCGGGCACCCAGAACCAGCGCTTCACCTTCGATGAGTTCAACGAGCAGTTCAAGCAGCAGTTCGGTTACGCGTTGAACGCGTAAACGAACTGCCCGCGCAACTGACGGGAGCTTTTCGCCCGATGCGCCATGGGGAATGCTTCTGGTAGGTGTCGACCTTGGTCGACACTGCCGGCCAGCGGCCGGCACCGCTCTGGGTAGCGCCGGGCCACGCCCGGCGGCTTTGCGACCAGACACCTTCGATTCCGGATGCAGCCCGCGCTGCGCGCTCGCCGGGCATGGCCCGGCGCTACCTCCAGCTCAGGGCTTGGCCTTCTCCGGCAAGCGGTACAGCTCTTTTTCGTAGGCCAGCGTGCCCCACATCGCGTAGGCATGTGCGCGCCGCGCCAGTTCCGGCCGCAACGGCTGCGGCTGCAGCTGATCGCTGGCCGGGTCGTAGCGGAAGCCCTGCGCGGGCTTGTCCGGCTGCAGGATGGCCACATCGTTGCCCTCCATCCACGCCAGATTGCGGTCGTACTGCATCAGCGCGCGCCCCGGCTGCAGCCGCTGCAGGTCGGTCAGGTCCTGCCCCACCGTCGGGGTCGGATCGGCAATGCCCAGCAGCGACAGCAGGGTCGGCGGCAGATCGATCTGGCTGACAATGCGGGTATCGCGGCGCGCCTCGATGCCGCCGCCGAGGATCAACCCGGGAATATGGAAGTTGCCGATCGGCACCATGTTCTTGCCGAACACCCGCGAATCATGGTCGGCCACCACCAGGAACACGGTGTCCTCCCAGTATGGTGACGCCATCGCCTTGCGGAAGAACTCGCCCAGCGCGTAGTCGGCGTACTTGGCAGCGTTGTCGCGGGTCTGTTTCGGCTGCTCGTACAGGTCGATGCGGCCGTCCGGGAACTCGAACGGATCGTGGTTGCTGGAGGTGAAAACCAGGCCGAAGAACGGCTTGCCCTGCGCTTTCAGCTGCCGGAACTGCTGGTCGGCCTGGCCGAACAGGTCTTCATCCGACGCACCCCAGGAGCCGACAAATGCCGGCTTGCGGTAATCCTTGCGGTCCACGATGCGGTTGAAGCCATTGGCGAGGAAAAACTCGCGCATGTTGTCGAAATGGCTTTCGCCGCCGTAATAGAAGCCGGTGTCGTAGCCATGCCGCCCCAGCACATCGGCCAGGGTGAAGAAGCGCTGGCGGCTGGCGGGCAGCTTGACCACCGATTCGGCCGGCGTCGGCGGGAATCCGGTCAGTACCGCCTCGATGCCGCGTACCGAACGCGTGCCGGTCGCATACAGCCGCTCGAATGCCCAGCCCTGTCTGCTCAGTCGGTCGTAATTGGGCGACAACGGCCGCCCGCCGAGACTGCCGATGAACTGCGCGCCCAGGCTTTCTTCCAGCACGATCACCAGATTGCGCGGCTTGCCCTGGTACTGCGGCGGACGCAGCGCCAGGCTCGGCAATGCGTCGGAGACATACGCCGATGCCGGCAGGCCGCTGCTGGCGCGCAGTTCGCTGACCACCTCGGCCAGCGGCAGGTCACCGTAGACGCGCGAGGTTTCGCTGCGGGTCGCCAGTTGCCGCGCGGCATAGCCGACGGTGTACAGCGAATTCAGCGGCAAGGCGTTGATGGTCGGGTCGGTCGAGAACGCCACCAGTGCCGGATTCAAGGGCCGATGACCCAGGCTGGAACGCACGCCCAGCGCCGCCAGCAGCAGCACCAGGAACGCCAACGGCAGCCGCCACAGCCATCCCGCTTCGACTGCGACCATCGGGCTGTTGCCGACCCAGCGCCGCGACCCGCGAAGCAATGCCCAGAACAGCACGACCACCGCGGCAACTTCGATCACCACGGCCAGCAGATGGCCGCGCAGCAGCGTCATCCCGACTTCTTCGGGATAGATCAGGTATTCCAGGAACAGGCGATTGGGACGCAGGCCGTACTCGGCCATGAAGCTTGGTGTGGCCAGCTCCATGAACACCAGCAGCACGCTGGCCAGGATCAGCCACCACCGCAGCAGATGGCGCCACGCGCGGCCCACGCGCCCTTCCAGCGGCAACAGCAGCGCCAGCACCGCCGGGATGCCGTACAGCAGGCACAGGGTCGACACATCCACCCGCAGCCCCTGCAGGAACACCGTGGCCCAGCCGTCAGCAGCACTGACCCGCGCGGCGTGCCACAGCGCCAACCCCAGTCGCGACAACGACAGGGCGACCAGGCCAAACAGGAAGAAGGCGGCAATCGGACACAGACGCCGGTACAGCGACACCCACACAGCTCGGAGCATGAAAGGAATCCAGAAATGGAGCAAAGGACACCCACGCCCCATCCTTGGCAGCGGGCCACACCGGACAACGTGTTACCCGACACAACCACCAGCGCAGCGAAACCACCCGCCGGCACCTTCAACGCCTGCTGCGGCTTCGATCAGGCCGCGGCAGTGAGCGGCGACGGTTCCACAACCGCCTCCGCTTCACCCCCTGCCGGGCATTCGCAGAACCTCCAGCTGGCCTCGCACAATACACTGTGATGACAGTCGAGAGTTGACCGCCGTGGCGGGGCCCAGATTCCCGCCACAGCGCGTACAGGGCGCCGCGCTAGCCTCGCCAGCGCTCCAGCACCGCCGCGCAATCGGCCAGGTGCCAACAGGCCATGCCGGGCCACGGGTTGTCCGGGGCATTGACCAGCAGCGTGCGACTGCCGGCCGCGCGGCCGCATTCCAGATCGAAGCGGTAGTCGCCCACCATCACCACCTGCGACGGTTCCACCTGCCAGCGCCGCAGGAAGTACTGCAGCCCGGCGGGTGAGGGCTTCGGCTCGGCCTCGTCGCGACCGATGATGTCTTCTTCGGCAAATACGTCGCCCAGCCCGATCGCCTGCAGGGTGACCTGCGCGAGGCTGCGCACGTTGCGGGTCAGGATGCCCAGACGGCAGCCGGTGCCTTGCAGCGCGCGCACCAGCGCCACCGCCCCCGTCGCCGGCTGGGACGCAGCGGCCAGCGCACGCTCGTGCGCCAGCAGCCAGGCATGCTTGGCGCTGGCTTCCGCGGCCGGCAACCCGGCCAGGTGGGTGAGGATGTCATCCTCCTGCGGAATCGCCAGTTCGCGCTTGATCCGCGCGAAATCATGCACCGCCACGGTCAGCGTGCCGTCCATGTCGAACACCCAGTGACGGATCGTCGACAGTGCCGGCGCAGCCACCCGTGCATCCACGGTCAATGCCACCACGCCGGCATGCGGCTGGCATCCACGCCACCGGTCTCGAACACGGCCGTGCGCGTGCCACCGGCCTTGACCGGGAATTCGATGCTGATCGACTTGCCCTTGGCTGCCAGCTTCCACAGCGCCTTCTGGTCGGTGATGAACATGGCGATCGCCTCGTCGGTCTTCGGCCGCCAAGCCGCCATGGAGATCGGCTTGCCATCGTCCACCGTGACCTTCACGGTGCACTGCGGGCAGCGGAAATCGCCGGCCTGCAGCACCAGGTAGGCATGGCGCTTCCATTCGGGGTGGTCGCGGAACACCAGCTGCACCGGCTTGGCGCCGCTGCCATCCACATCCACCCGTTCCTTGCTGAAGATCTGTGCCGACACCTGGTTGCCCTTGCTGCCGACCGGAATCTGGTTGTACTGCCACAGCCCCTGCATGCGGCGCAGATCGCGCGCGGCATCACCCTTGGCCTTGACCTCGTCGAAGCCGGCGGCGATGCGCTCGGCGGCGGCGGTGTCCTTGTACTGGTCCAGCAGAGAGGCGCCATGCAGTCGTGCGCGTTCCCAGTCCTGCGCGGCCACCGCCGTGTCGTACTGCTTGGCCACGTCCTCGGCCTTGGCTTCCTTCTGCGCCTGCACGGCGGCAGCGGCGGCCTCCTGCGCCTTGCGTTCTTCCTCGGGGTTGCTGCAGGCGGCCAGGGCCAGGGTGCAGGCGGTGAGCAGGATCAGTCGTTTCATGGCTTGTTCCGTAAACATCCAACCGCCTTTCGGCCCGAAGGCACTACTTTATCGCCTTCACGAGGCGCGCGGACCCTTGGCGGCGCTCACTGGAATGGCCATACGGGAGAATCCGGCGCGCCCGGGCATCCTCCCCCGACACGACGCGCTTGACCAACGGTGTAGAACTGTCCGCCCCCCACTGCACTCCACCCATGCACCGACATCGACGGCGGCAATGCGTCCAGGCTTCTGTCGCCCCGAATATGCGCTTCACTCCAGAAGCCCCGTTTCACACCATCGCTGTCACGTGCGTCGTCCCCGCCCAACCGTATGGTGATATCGCCCCCTGAGGTGCGACTGACACGGGCACGGACAGGGCCATCGCCCCAAAGTGCATCATCTACCAGTGTCTCCAGATGGGTCTGCCCTGACTCCGAGAGGAACTGTCCATCCGAAAGCCGTCCTCCGGCCAACCCATACGCATTGAACACGACCCGCCAGGCTGCCTCAGGGGCTGGCAGAGGCCGCGATGTTCCGTCCGTATGGGTGCGGAAGTGGTCAGGATTGGCAAGCAGCAGTCCATTGCAGAGCAGAATGGCGGCGGGCCCAACTTCAGCACTGGACTCCCGGCGTGTGAACAGCAACCACTCCCCATGACGGTACTGTCTGAGGCTCCCACTGGTTTCGGTGACGCCGGGAACCGTGCCAGCAGAGAACTCGACCAACGCCGCCTTGCCAATGACGGCCGACCAGTTCTCTGCCGAATCTTCTGCAGCCAATGCACCTTCCGCCTGCACGACGCCAACGAACATCAGCAACACCGTGGCGCATCGTGACAGCCTGCACTGCTCCCTACGTCGTACTGGTGGCCCCGGCCATATCATGCCGGGCACTCGTCTGACGCCCGTCGCAGATCACCGACCGTACTGGCCTCCACGTCATCCAGCACCGCCCAGTCCAACAGAGAGACCACGGCAGAAAGCGCAGGTTCTCGAGGCGATGTACCGATGATGATCTCCCACCACGCCCCGATTGGAGCAGGTTGCGGCCCTCGCAGCGCGACTTCAAGTTCTGGCATTTCGCGGCCTCCCTTCTTGCTTCCTGCAGGTGTGCCACGCTTGTTCGCGCCGGTCTTCACGAAAACGAGTTTGAGATTGCCTTGGGGAGTACGCTGCGTGCTTGCCCGATAGCGCTCAGCATCCGTGGCCCACTGCATGTCCCAGGTCGTCTGGTGACGTTGGCCGTCCGCGCGGATGGTCATTGCCGTCTCCGCACTCAGCGACAGCAGTGCGGCGTACTCGAACATCCTGGTGTATCGGCGGGAATAGTCCTGCGTCGGAACTCCGGAATCGAGATCGTCCTGGACGTCCCAATTCACAACTCTGATTCCACACAGAACCATGTGGAACGGACGCCCTGGCGCCGCACCCGCTGACATGACGATGTCCCGATTCCGGTACTGGGTCATCGTTCCGCGAAGATGTTCATTGCGGCCCGTTCCATGCGCGACTTCCACCCATCCTGCCTGGCGGTAGAGTGCACGCAGGGGTGAAGCTGTACCGGAAGATTCTGCGGCGTCCTGGGCCGTTGCGGTAAAGGCAGTCAGCAACAGAAGTACTGCCAGCCCCATGTTGCAGAGGCGCGAGATCTTGGCCGAACCGCCAGCGAAACTCGCGGGTACGACCGCGGGCGCCGGGCTGATCACCGGATTGCCCTCTGGCCGGCCTTCAGCCGTGGGGAAAACATGCCGCATGCACCAGGCCTGTCAGGAAAGGGGATTGCGAGCCCGGCCTGATTCAATCCGGCGCCCGTCGGAACGCAGACGGTACGTCCAATCCCTTTCCAGAAACATGCAACAAATCAGAAAAAGGGCAGCTCTGTGTTTCCTCTGCCCGTAGCAACTTCTGCGGATCTGATGCCATGAAAGAAGCGGCGGGTTACCCCGCCGCTTTCAGATCACAGGAGGCCGGGGTATCCCCGGCGCACGCTTACTTTGCTTCAGCCTTGGCCAGCATGTCCTGCACCGAGGCGGTGGTGATCGGGTGGTAGCCCGGCTTGGCCTTCTCGAACGCCTGCTTGGCCAGCTCCAGACCCTTCGGGGTCTTCACCAGTTCGGCGTAAATCGGCAGGATCAGCTTGCGACGGCCGACACGCTCGATGAACGCAGCCGCCGCTTCATTGGCCTGCTCGTAACCGCTGCGGATGGTCAGCGGGTACCAGCGCATGGCGATCTCGCCATTCGGGGTGCCGGTGAAGTGGAAGGCCTTGTCCAGCGTGGCCAGCTTGTCCAGCGGCTGGGTGGCGCCCAGGCCGTCGATGAAGCGGACCCACTCCTGGGTGCTCCACTCGGCGATCACCTGGCTGCTCGGCACGGTGCCGGCGCTGGCGAAAGCGATACGCGCGGTATCCACGCTGCTGAAGTTGCGCGACTGCGCCTTGGCCGCGAACGCCGGAATGCCCGGCTCGTCCAGCCACGCCTTCAGTTCGGCCTCGGTGACCGCCGACGGATTCTTCGGCAGCAGGTTCTTCTTCAGGTACTCGACGAACTGGTCGGTGTTGGCGCTCTGGAAGGCGTGGTCATCGAACCAGCCGCGCAGGAACGGATCGAAGGTTTCGCGGCCGAAGCGCTGTTCCAGGAATTCCAGGAACCACGAACCCTTGACGTAGGCCACCTGGCTCAGGGCTTCGTCCGGGTCACGCTCGTTCAGCGGCGGCAGCGCCAGTGCCTGGTCGGCCGGGCTCATGTCCTTCACTTCGGCCAGCAGATCGGTCTGGTCGATCTGCTTTTCCATCTCGGCCATCTCCTTGCCGTACAGGGCTTCGGTGATGCGGCCCTGGACGTAGGTGGTGAAGCCTTCGTTGAGCCAGATGTCCTTCCAGCTGGCGTTGGTCACCAGGTTGCCCGACCAGCTGTGTGCCAGTTCATGGGCGACCAGCGAGACCAGCGACTTGTCGCCGACGATCACGGTCGGAGTGGCGAAGGTCAGGCGCGGGTTTTCCATGCCGCCGAACGGGAACGACGGCGGCAGCACCAGCATGTCGTAGCGGCCCCAGCGGTATTCGCCGTACAGCTTTTCGGCGGCACCGATCATCTTCTCGGTGTCTTCGAATTCCTTGGCGGCCTTGTTGACCATGGTCGGCTCGGCCCAGACGCCGGAGCGGCCGGAGATCGGCTCGAACACCAGGTCGCCGGCCGCGATGGCCAGCAGGTAGGACGGAATCGGCTGCGGCATCTTGAAGGTGTAGTCACCGTCACGCGCGGCCTTGGGATCGTTGTCGGCGCTCATCAGCACCATCACGTCCGGGCGCGAGACCACGTGCGCGCTGTAGGTGAAGCGCACGCTCGGGGTGTCCTGCAGCGGCACCCAGGAACGGGCGTGGATCGCCTGCGACTGGCTGAACATGAAGGGCAGCTTCTTGCCCTCGGTCATCGACGGCGCCAGCCACTGCAGGCCCGAAGCGGTCGGTGCGGTGTGGTAGGTCACCTCGACCTTGGCCGGCTGTTCCGGGGTTTCGATGGTCAGCTTGCTGCCGAACACCTTGTCCACCGGGGCCAGCACGAACTGCAGCGGGCTGCGCGCGCCGTCGGCGGCGATCGCTTCGACCTTGGCGATGCTCAGCTCGCGGGTGTCCAGCACCAGCTGCTTGGCATCCTTCTGCTTCCATTCCAGGGTGTAGGTGGCGGTGCCGCCGATCTGCTTCTGGTCGAAGTCCAGCTTCAGATCCAGCGCGATGTCCTTGACGACGACCTTGTCCGGCTCGGCGTACGAGCTTTCATCGTGGCTGCGGTTTTCGGCGTTCACGGGGGCGGCGGGAGCCTTCTGGGCAGTCGGAGCGGCGGCGGGTGCGGCCGCCTCCTGGGAGCAGCCGGCGGCCAGGGCCACAGCCAGCGGAAGGAGCATCAGCGGATTGCGCATGAATCGGGACCGTTACGGGGATCAAACCCCAATGGTACCTCTCCCCCGCCCGGGAAGCGTTGCGCGGTGCGGGGTAATGCCGGCCCCGCGATGGCCCGGCAGGTGCCAACCTTGGTTGGCACGGAGCTGTCATCGCTCACGGTAGGACCTGTGCCGACCAAGGTCGGCATCTACCACGGCGGATTGCTGCGTCATCGCTCGCGGGCGGGCCCTGGGCCCACCTTCCTGCCTCTGGTAGGTGCCAACCTTGGTTGGCACGGATCCATCACCGCTCGCGGCGGGCGTGTGCCAACCAAGGTTGGCACCTACCAAAGCGAGGCTTACAGCTTGTAGCCGGAGTGGATCGAGACGATGCCGCCGGTCAGGTTCTTGTAGTGGCAGCGCTCGAAGCCCGCCTGCCCCATCATCGCCTTCAGCTCTTCCTGCGGCGGATGCTTGCGGATGCTCTCGGCCAGGTACTGGTAGCTGTCCGAATCGTTGGCGAACAGCTTGCCCAGCTTCGGCAGGATCTTGAACGAATGGAAGTCGTAGATCGGCTTGAACCAGTCCGCGGTGACCTCGGAGAACTCCAGCACGCGGGCCTGGCCGCCCACCTTCAGCACGCGGAACATCTCGCGCAGGCCGGCATCCTTGTCGGTCACGTTGCGCAGACCAAAGGCGATGGTCACCAGGTCGAAGCTGTTGTCCGGGAACGGCAGGGCTTCGGCGTTGCACTGCACGTAGTCCAGGCCGAGCACCAGGCCGCGGTTGGTCAGGCGGTCACGGCCGACCGACAGCATGCCGGCGTTGATGTCGCCCAGCACCACCGAACCCTCGGCGCCAACCCGTTCCTTCAGCAGCGCCGCGATATCGCCGGTGCCACCGGCCAGGTCGAGCACGCGGTCACCCGGCTTCACCTGCGCGGTGGCTACGTAGTAGCGCTTCCATGCCCGGTGCACGCCCATGCTCATCAGGTCGTTCATCAGGTCGTAGTTGCGCGCGACCGACGTGAACACCTGGCCGACCAGCTTCTGCTTGTCCTTGGCGTCAACGTCGCGGAACCCGAAATGGGTGGTACCGGATTTGTAGGGGGATTCGCTCATGCCCCCGATTATCGCACCGCCGGGCCCCTGCGGGGAACGCTGGCCGTATCATGGCGCCCCACGACCTACCGGAGCCCCGCATGATCACCACGCCCGACTACCAGGCCCTGCTGCAGACCGCCATTGCCGAAGCCCGCCAGGGGCTGGCCGAAGGCGGCGTGCCGATCGGCGCGGCGCTGTACCACAACGACGGCCGCCTGCTCGGCTGCGGCCACAACCGCCGCGTGCAGGAAGGCGACCCGTCCGTGCATGGCGAGACCGACGCCTTCCGCAAGGCCGGCCGCCAGCGCCGCTACCAGGACACCATCATGGTCACCACCCTGGCCCCGTGCTGGTACTGCTCGGGCCTGGTCAGGCAGTTCAACATCGGCACGGTGGTGGTCGGCGAATCGCGCACCTTCCAGGGCGGCATCGACTGGCTGCGCGAAAACGGCGTCAACGTGATCGACCTGGACAGCCAGGAATGCGTGGACCTGCTCGGCGGCTTCATTGCGCAATATCCGGAAATCTGGAACGAAGACATCGGCGAATGAGCATCCGCCACAGCTGATGAGTCCGCCTTGATGAACGCTTCAGTGCCGGCACAGCCTTGTGCCGGCAGCGTCTGCCTGCTTCAACGTGAACTGCTGCGCAGTCAGCTGCGTGCAGTCAACACGCGCCACTAACATCCCGCTGCGCAGCCACGTCTAGGGTGGAATGCAACCGGGGCCCCTGCCCCGGGTTGGAGCCGACCATGCAAGCGCATGCGGTACGTCCTCCCAGCGACCCGGCCCTGGCCGCGATCTGGGACCGACTGCAGCAGCAATACGCACTGCACCAGCGCAGTGCCTCGTTCTGGAGCGCCTACCAGGACATGCAGCAGGATCTGCTGCTCGATCATACCCGCGACCTGGTGCGCCTGTGCAATGCGATGGCCGGCATGGCCGAACGCCTGGGTGCGGTTGAACACGCACAGCTACTGCGCCATCGCCACGCTGGCTGCACATCGCGCTGACGCGGCATGCACCACCGTCCGGGCCACACTGTAACGGGCCCCCACTCCCTTTCACCTTCAACCGATTGGATCGTCATGCACGCTGAAGTTCCCGCCATTCCCCCTGTCATCAATGTCGATGCGGAGCTGGATTACTGGCGCCGCCAGCACGCCGATGGCGCACTCGCGCACACTTCGTTCGGCACCTATGTGCCGTGGATCAAGTTCGCCTGTGATTCGCTGATCACCCAGCCACGCGCCAGCAATGCCCAGCGCGATGAGCTGTTCCAGACCCAGTACGCCCTGCAGATCATGCCGCGCCTGACCGAAGCGCAGGCCCGCGAATTCGTCGAACGCTGCTGGCAGCACGTCTACCTGGCCAGCCCGGTGCGCAGCCAGGAAGCGCCGCGCCTGCGCGCCTGAGCCCACGCTCGACTGCACGGCACCTGCACGGCCACGTGCCGATGATCGTCGTCATTCCAGTGGAACGATGACGATGAGCGCAAGGAACCTGTTCAATACGATCGCCAAGAAGGCCGCGGCCGCCACCGGCTCGCCGTGGACCTTCCTGGCTGCGGTGGCGGTCGTCGTGCTGTGGGGCATCAGCGGCCCGATATTCAAGTTCAACGATACCTGGCAGCTGGTGATCAACACCGGCACCACGATCATCACCTTCCTGATGGTGTTCCTGATCCAGCACACGCAGAACTCGGACACGGCGGCGATGCAGATCAAGCTGGATGAACTGATCCGCGCCACCGCCGAGGCCAACAACGAATTGCTGGACCTGGAAGAGCTGGACGAACAGCGTCTGGAAGAGATCCGCGCCGAGTACGAGAAGATGGCGCGCGAGGCCGGCGACGCGCTGACGCGGGTACGCGCCTGCCGCACCGAGCGGCGGGATGACGAAGCGGTGTGACGCTGGCAACGCTCACCGGGCATTGTCCGGCGCCCCCGGAATTCTGACCCTCTGGTAGCGCCGGGCCATGCCCGGCGAGCGCGAAGCGCGGTCTGCTTCAGGCGCCCTGAATGTCGGGCGGAAGAGCCACTGAGGATGGCCCGGCGCTAGCGGAGTGTCCACATACGGATGGCGCTCCGCCTGCGCGCAGACTGGAGGATCCCCACAAGAATCAGTGGCGATTACCGATACGGGCAGACACGCTGTTCCCACAGACTGGCTTCATGTCCAGTCGTCATCTCGCCCGTGGCCGCGATTCCCGGGTCGATAGCTGCTATGTGCTCACCACTGTCGTACGGCAGCGGCGTCGGGTTTTCGAAGACCCCGACCATGCCGCATGCCTGCTGGAAGCGTTGCGGTTCGTGGAAAGTGCAGGCATGAGCCACTCCTATGCCTGGGTCATCATGCCCGATCATCTCCACTGGCTGGTGCAACTGCGCAGTGGAACGCTTGCCCGACTGATGGGAACGGTGAAGTCACGCAGCAGCCGACAGTTGGGGCAACAGTTCGGCGTGGATACACCGCTTTGGCAGCCCAGCTACTTCGACCATGCGGTGCGTCATGAGAAAGCCTTGAGGCGTCACGCTCTCTACATCCTGGGCAATCCCATCCGGGCGGGACTCACCGACTAGTTGGATGAGTATCCATTTGCGTGGTGCCGCTGGCCAATCCGGTAGCGCCGGGCCATGCCCGGTGAGCGCGCAGCGCGGTCTGCTTCAGGCGCCCTGAATATCGGATGGAAGAGCCGCCGGGCATGGCCCGGCGCTACCGGAATCAGCGCGGCTTACCCGCGCTCGTGCCAGCCGCCGCCCAGCACCTTGTACAGCGTGATGCGGTTGGACTGCTGCGCCAGCTGCGTCTGCAACTGTGTCTGCTGCGCGTTGTAGGCGGTACGACGTGCATCCAGCAGGGTGACGAAGCTGTCCAGGCCGGCGTCATAGCGCGCCTGAGACAGGCGGTTGGCCTGCTCGGCCGCTTCCACCAGGCGCTGCTGCGAGGCTGCCTGCTCATCCAGGCTGACATTCAATGCCAGCGCATCAGCGGTTTCACGGAAACCGCTCTGGATCGATTTTTCGTACTGCGCCAGCGCGATATCACGATCGGCGTTGGCCACCGCCAGGTTCGCACGCAGCTTGCCGCCCTGGAAGATCGGCAAAGTGATCTTCGGCAGGAAGCTCCACACCCGCGTGCCGCTGTCGAACAGGCCGGACAATTCACCCGAACCACTGCCGATGCTGCCGGTCAGCGAGATGCTGGGGAAGAACGCAGCGCGCGCGGCACCGATGTTGGCATTGGCCGCCAGCAGCTGATGTTCCGCCGCCATGATGTCCGGGCGCTGCAGCAGCACGTCGCTGGGCAGGCCGGCCGGTGGCGGTGCCAGCGCAAGCACCTGGGGCGCGATGCTGTCCGGCAGCAGCGACGGATCCAACTGGCCACCGGCCAGCAGCGCCAGCGCGTTGCGGTCCTGGGCCAGCTGCCCACGCAGACGCGCGGCATCGGTGCGCGCGGTCTCGACCAAGGTGCGGGTCTGGGTCAGTTCCAGTGCGGAACTGCCACCACGCTCATGGCGTGCTTCGGCCAGACGCAGCGAATCCTCATAGGTCTTCACCGTCGCTTCGGCGATCGCCAGGCGCTGCTGGTCGGCGCCGTAGGTCAACCAGGCGGTAGCGGTCTCGGCCACCAGGCTCAGCTGCGCGTTGCGGCGGTTGGCAGCTACAGCGAAGTACTGCTGCAGCGCGGCTTCGCTCAGGTTGCGCACGCGGCCGAACAGGTCCAGTTCGAACTCGGCCACGCCGACGCCCGCGCTGAACTGCTCGGTCACCGGCACGTCGCCACCGCGGCGGTCCATCTGCCCGGTCACGGCCACGCCTGGTACCCGGTCAGCGCGCTGCACGCGGTACTGGCCGCGCGCCTTCTCGACGTTGAGCACGGCCACGCGCAGGTCGCGGTTGTTGTCCAGCGCCTGGCCGATCACCTGCTGCAGGCGCTCATCGGTGAAGAAGTCGCGCCAGCCGACCGCGGCCGCATCGGCCACTTCGCCCTGTGCGGCTTCCGCCGGCCACTGCGACGGAATGGCCGGGGCCACTGCAGTGTTCTTCGGCGCCAGGGTGCCGCACGCGCTGAGCGCCAGCGCGGTGGCGAGGGATACTGCAAGAGAAGAGAATTTCATAGCGACACCTTGGGGGTCACGGTGGTAGCGCCGGGCATGGCCCGGCGCTACCGGTTGTCATCACTCGGTGGCTTTGCGCTTCTTGAACACGCGCTGCACCACGACGAAGAACAGCGGCACGAAGAACACGCCGAGCACGGTGCCAACCACCATGCCGCCGAGCACGCCGGTGCCGATCGCCTGCTTGGCGCCGGAGCCGGCACCGCTGGAGATCGCCAGCGGCAGCACGCCCATGCCGAAGGCCAGCGAGGTCATGATGATCGGGCGCAGACGGTCGCGGACCGCGTGCATCGTCGCTTCGATCAGCCCCGCGCCCTTCTCCAGATGCTCCTTGGCGAACTCGACGATCAGGATCGCGTTCTTGCTGGTCAGGCCCACCGTGGTCAGCATCGCCACCTGGAAATAGATGTCGCGCTCCATGCCACGGAAGGTATTGGCCAGCACCGCACCGAGGATGCCCAGCGGCGCCACCAGCAGCACCGAGGTCGGCACGCTCCAGCTTTCGTACAACGCGGCAAGACACAGGAACACGATCATCAGCGACAGCGTGTACAGCAGCGGCGTCTGCGAGCCCGCCTGGCGCTCCTGGTAGGACATCGCCGTCCACTCGACGCCGAAGCCCGCCGGCAACTGCTTGGCCAGCTGTTCGATCTCGGCCATGGCATCACCGGACGCCACGCCCGGGGCCGGTTCGCCCTGGATTTCGGTGGCCGACACGCCGTTGTAGCGTTCCAGGCGCGGCGAACCGTAGTCCCACTGCTTGCTGGCGAAGGCGCTGAACGGAACCATCTCACCCTTGTCGTTCTTCACCGACCAGAGATCGAAGTCCTCCGGCACCATGCGGAACGGCTGGTCAGCCTGCACGAACACGCGCTTGACGCGGCCGCGATCGATGAAGTCATCGATGTACGAGCTGCCCCACGCGGTGGCCAGGGTGGTGTTGATCTGGTCGATCGACAGGCCCAGCGAGCTGGCCTTGGCCACATCGATATCGATGCGGAACTGCGGAGTGTCTTCCTGGCCGTTCGGACGCACGTTGGCCAGCTTCTTGCTGCCGGCCGCCAGGCCGAGCAGCTGGTCGCGGGCCGCAAGCAATGCCTCATGACCCTGGCCGCTGTTGTCCTTCAGGAAGAAGGTGTAACCCGAGGCCGTACCCAGTTCCGGAATGGCCGGCGGCGGGAAGGCAAAGATGAAAGCATCTTTGATCTGCCCCAGTGCAGCCATCGCACGTCCGGTGATCGGCATCACGCCGTTGTCGGCGTCACGCTCGCTCCAGTCCTTCAGCTTGACGAAGGCCATGCCCGCGTTCTGGCCCATGCCGGCGAAGCTGAAGCCCTGCACCGAGAACACCGATTCGACGGCACCCTTCTCGTTTTCCATGAAGTGCTTTTCGAGCGCGGCGATCGATTCCAGCGTGCGCTCCTGGGTTGCACCGACCGGTGCCTGCACCAGCGCCATCAGCACGCCCTGGTCTTCGTTGGGCAGGAACGAGCTGGGCAGGCGCACGAACAGCACGCCCATCAGCAGGAACAGCGCGGCCACGATGCCCATGAACCGCCACGGGCGATGCAGGATGCCGCGCACGCCGCGCTGGTAGCTTTCGCTGGTACGGTCGAAGCCGCGGTTGAAGCCGTTGAAGAAGCGACCCGACCAGCCCTTGTGGGCGACGTGGTGCTCGCCCTTCTTCAGCGGCTTGAGCATGGTCGCGCACAGCGCCGGGGTCAGCACGATGGCCACCAGCACCGACAATGCCATCGCCGACACGATCGTCGCCGAGAACTGCCGGTAGATCACACCGGTGGAGCCGCTCATGAAGGCCATCGGCACGAACACCGCCGACAGCACCAGGCCGATACCCACCAGCGCACCGGTGATCTGGCTCATCGACTTGCGGGTGGCTTCCAGCGGCGACAGGCCCTCCTCGGACATGATGCGCTCGACGTTCTCCACCACCACGATGGCATCGTCCACCAGCAGACCGATCGCCAGCACCATCGCGAACATGGTCAGCATGTTCACCGAGAAGCCCAGCACCGACAGCACACCGAAGGTACCCAGCAGCACCACCGGTACGGCGATGGTCGGGATCAGGGTGGCGCGGAAGTTCTGCAGGAACAGGTACATCACCACGAACACCAGCACGATCGCTTCGAGCAGGGTCTGCACCACGCCCTTGATCGACACGCGCACGAACGGGGTGGTGTCGTACGGGATCTCGGCCTTCAGGCCGGCCGGGAAGAAGCCTTCCAGTTCCTTCAGGGTTTCATCGACACCGGCAGCGGTATCCAGCGCGTTGGCGCCGGTGGCCAGGGTGACCGCCAGGCCGCTGGCCGGCTGACCGTTGTAGCGGGTGACGAAGTCGTACGACTCGGCACCCAGCTCGACGCGGGCAACATCGCCCAGGCGCAGTTCGGCACCGTCCTGCGCACCGCGCACGATGATGTTGCGGAACTGTTCCGGGGTCTGCAGGCGCGACTGCGCGTTGATGGTGGCGTTGAGCTGCTGGCCCTTCACCGACGGCGCACCACCCAGCTGGCCGATGGCCACCTGCGCGTTCTGTGCCTTCACCGCAGCAACCACTTCCGGCACCGACATGCCGTAGGTGTGCAGCTTGTTCGGGTCCAGCCAGATGCGCATGGCGTACTTGCCACCGAACACCTGGATGTTGCCCACGCCCGGCACGCGGCTGAGACGGTCCACGACATTGGAACCGACGTAGTCGGCGATGTCGTTGGCATCCATGCTGCCGTCTTCGGACACGAACGCGATGACGTTCAGGAAGCCCGAGCTGGACTTGGCCACGTTGATGCCCTGCCGCTGCACTTCCTGCGGCAGCAGCGGCATCGCCAGCTGCAGCTTGTTCTGCACCTGCACCTGGGCGATGTCAGGGTTGGTACCGCTCTCGAAGGTCAGGGTGATGGTGGCCTGGCCGTTGGACGAGCTGTTGGAGGAGAAGTAGATAAGGCCATCAAGGCCCTTCATGTTCTGCTCGATGATCTGCGTCACCGAGTCTTCGACCACCTTGGCCGAAGCACCCGGGTAGCTGGCGCTGATTTCCACCGCCGGCGGTGCGACGTTGGGGTACATCGAGATCGGCAGCTTGAACAGGGCCAGGCCGCCGGCGAGCATGATGATGATCGCGATGACCCACGCGAAGATGGGTCGATCGATGAAGAAACGTGCCATGGGGTTCTCCGCTTACTTCGCGCCTGCGGCCGCAGCTGCAGGTTGGGCGGCGGCCGGCTTGGCCGGGGCGACGCCCTGTTCGGTGGCATTCACGGGCATGCCCGGGCCGATTTTCTGCAGGCCTTCGACGATGACCTTGTCACCGGCCTTCAGGCCGTCCTCGACCAGCCACTTGTCGCCGACGGTGCGGCTGACCTTGACCGGGCGCACTTCGACCTTGTTGTCCTTGCCGACCACCATCGCGCTGGTATCGCCCTTCGGATCGCGGGCGATGCCCTGCATCGGCACCAGCACCGCATCGCTGCGCACACCGCCGCCGATCACCGCGCGCACGTACATGCCCGGCATCAGCAGGCCGTCGGGGTTGTCGACCTTGACCCGCAGGGCGAAGCTGCCGGTGGCCGGATCGACGCTGACTTCGGAGAACTCCAGCGTGCCCTTGTGTTCGAAGGTGCTGCCGTCTTCCATCAGGATGCTGACCGGTGTCTGCTGGTTGTCCTGCAGGCGGCCGGCGGCCAGTTCGCGGCGCAGCTGCAGCAGCTCGGCCGACGACTGGGTGAGGTCGACGTAGATCGGGTCCAGCTGCTGCACGGTCGCCAGCGCAGTGGCCTGGCCGGCGCTGACCAGCGCGCCCTGGGTGACGCTGGACTTGCCGATGCGGCCGCTGATCGGCGCGGTGATGCGCGCATAACCGAGGGTCACGTTGGCGGCATCCAGTGATGCCTTGGCGGCGCCGACATCGGCCTCGGCCTGCTTCTGCGCGGCCACGGCGTTTTCCAGATCCTGCTGGCTGACCGCGTCGACCTTGGCCAGCTCGGTGATGCGCTTGGCGCTCAGTCGGGCCGCATTGGCGGTGGCTTCGGCGCGGGCCAGCTGCGCACGTGCGCTGTTGGCCTGGGCGCGATAGCTGGCGTCTTCGATCTGGTACAGCGGCTCGCCGGCCTTGACCATCCCACCCTCGGTGAACAGGCGCTTGGCGACGATGCCGTTGACCTGCGGGCGCACTTCGGCCACCAGGAAGGCATTGGTGCGGCCCGGCAGCTCACGGGTCAGGCCGACGGTTTCGGATTTCAGCGTGACCACGCTGACCTGGCCCGGCCCCTGTTCGGGCGCCTGGGGTTGGCCGCCGCAGGCAGCGACGGTGGCAGCGATCGCCAGCGACAACGCGAAGGGTCGGATTCGGCTCAGCAACATGATGGGAATGGCTCTTGAAGGGAGGGATCTCAGCAGGTGCTGATACGACGGACCCTCCCCTTGCAGGAGTGAAGACCGCGCGAACAGCGCCCACCCGGGTGGAGTGGGAGCCAGGGCAGGCCTGCCACGCACACGACGGGAATGATGGGAAGGAAATATACATACATGCGTGTTTGTTTGTAAAGCGGTACAATTCAGCCACGTTTCACCTGCACCCGTACCCGCTCATGGCCCGCAAGACCAAAGAGGACACCCAGGCAACCCGCGAAGGCATCCTGGATGCCGCCGAAGCCTGTTTTCACGAACACGGCGTGGCCCGCACCACGCTGGAGATGATCGGTGCCCGCGCCGGCTATACCCGCGGCGCCGTGTACTGGCACTTCAAGAACAAGGGCGAGGTGCTGACCGCGATCGTCGAGCGGGTGCACCTGCCCTTCATGCAGGAGCTGGAGCGTACCTCCACCGACCAGCGCGACACGCCGGTGCATGACCTGCGCGCGGTGATGATCCACTCGTTCATCGAGCTGTCCGAGGACGAGCGCCTGCGCAAGACCATGGAGATCATGCTGCGCAGCGATGCCTCAGCCGACACCAGGGTGCTGACCGAACTGCAGCAGAGCGGTTTCCGCGACGCCCTGGACCGGATGGAACGTGCCCTGCGCCGTGCACAGGACCTGGGCCAGCTGCGCGACGGCGCCGACCCGAAGATCGCCGCGCGCATGCTGCACGCCACCGTGCTCGGCGTGCTGCACGGGGCGATGGTCGAGCCGGACCTGATGGACCTCAAGCGCGATGGCATGCTGGCGCTGGACATGACCCTGGCCGCCTACGTGAAGGAAGGCGTGTTCGTACCGGGTTCGGTGCCGGAGCCGCTGCCGGAGGCTATGCCGGACCGGTAGACGCCGACCTTGGTCGGCGGGCCCTTCGTGTGCCGACCAAGGTCGGCAACTACCAGGGCGCCCCTCTTCGCAAAAAAAAAGCCGCCTTTCGGCGGCCTTTTCGCATTCCCGGTTACAGGATGTAACGGCTCAGGTCCGGGTCCTGCACCAGCTCACCCAAGTGCGCATCGACATAGGTGCTGTCGATGGCCAGGGTTTCACCATCGCGGTCCGGTGCTTCGTAGCTGAGCGAATCCAGCAGGCGCTCCAGCACGGTGTGCAGACGGCGCGCACCGATGTTCTCCTGGCGCTCGTTCACCTGGAACGCGATCTCGGCCAGGCGGTCGATGGCATCGGTGGTGAAGCTGACCTTGACGCCTTCGGTGGCCAGCAGCGCTTCGTACTGCTTGGTCAGCGCAGCCTTCGGTTCGGTCAGGATGCGCACGAAATCCGCCTTGCTCAGCGCACCCAGCTCCACGCGGATCGGGAAGCGGCCCTGCAGCTCGGGGATCAGGTCGCTGGGCTTGGCCAAGTGGAACGCACCCGATGCGATGAACAGGATGTGGTCGGTCTTGATCGTGCCGTACTTGGTGGACACGTTGGAACCTTCCACCAGCGGCAGCAGATCGCGCTGCACGCCTTCGCGCGAGACATCACCGCCAGACGAGCCTGCATCACCCCGCTTGGCGACCTTGTCGATCTCGTCGATGAACACGATGCCGTGCTGCTCGCAGGCTTCGATCGCGGCAGTGCGGATATCGTCCTCGTTGACCAGCTTGCCGGCTTCTTCTTCCTGCAGCAGCGGGCGCGCGGCCTTGATGGTCAGCGTGCGCTTGTGCGCCTTGGCGCCACCACCGAGGTTGGCGAACATCGACTTCAGCTGCTGGCCCATTTCCTCCATGCCCGGCGGGGTCATGATGTCCATGCTGACGTTGGCGGTCAGGTCGAGCTCGATCTCGCGATCATCCAGCTCCCCGTTGCGCAGCATCTTGCGGAACTTGATGCGGGTCTCGTTGTCCTGCGCCGACGGTTCGTTGCGCGCAGCTTCCGGGTCGAAGCCAATGCCACCGCTGCGGCGCGGCAGCAGCGCGTCGAGGATGCGGTCTTCGGCGCGCTCTTCGGCCTGCGTGCGCACGCGCACCTTGGCCTGCTCGCGGTAGAGCTTGACGGCGGTATCGGCCAGGTCGCGGATGATCTGCTCGACGTCCTTGCCGACGTAGCCGACTTCGGTGAAGCGGGTCGCTTCGACCTTGACGAACGGCGCGTTGGCCAGCGTGGCCAGGCGGCGCGCGATCTCGGTCTTGCCGACGCCGGTCGGGCCGATCATCAGGATGTTCTTGGGCATGACCTCGTTGCGCAGCTCGGGCTGCAGCTGCATGCGGCGCCAGCGGTTGCGCAGTGCGATGGCGACCGCGCGCTTGGCGTCATGCTGGCCGACGATGTGCCGGTCCAGTTCCTGCACGATCTCGCGCGGGGTCATGGTGGCGGAGGAAACTTCGATCTTGTGCGGCATGGGTGTGCTCACGGATTCGTTGTCGGTAGCGCCGGGCCATGCCCGGCGGATCGGGAATGCCTGTGACGGTTCCCCGTCACAGCTCCTCGACCACCACGTTGCGGTTGGTGTAGATGCAGATGTCGCCGGCGATGTTGATCGCTTCACTGGCGATGGTGCGTGCGTCCAGTTCGGTGTGCGCCATCAGCGCGCGCGCAGCGGACAGCGCATACGAACCACCGGAACCGATGGCGATGATGCCGTCCTCCGGCTCGATCACATCGCCGGTGCCGCTGATGATCAGCGAGGTTTCCTTGTCGGCCACCGCCAGCAGGGCTTCAAGCTTGCCAAGGCGACGCTCGGTGCGCCAATCCTTGGCCAGTTCCACCGCAGCGCGCTGCAGCTGGCCGTGTTTTTCCAGCTTGGCTTCGAACAGCTCGAACAGGGTGAAGGCATCGGCGGCGGCACCGGCGAAGCCGGCCAGCACCTGGCCATCACGGCCGAGGCGGCGGACCTTGCGTGCGTTGCCCTTCATCACCGTGTGGCCGAGGGTGACCTGGCCGTCGCCGGCAATGGCCACGTGCTCGCCGCGACGAACGCAGACGATGGTGGTGGCGTGGAAAACGGTGGGATTCTGACTGGGGTCCATGCGGCCTCCGATAGCTGTTCACGGGACATGGGGACAGCCGCCGAAGCGATCAAGCCCGTGCCGATAGCTGCCGTTCAGCGCTTGGCCTGCGAAGGGCGGTCCGGATTCGGCTCAATGCCCCATGCCACGTACCAGTCTTCGCCCTGAGTTTCGATGGGGTGCTGGGTGCGGCCCGAGCCGTTGCCACAGGCCAGTGCGTCGGCGGCGCAGTAACGGTCGCAGCCCCAGCAGATGCGCTCGGGGTGCTTGGGACGCAGCGGAATGGGCTTTGCCATGGTCGGCATCTCCTCGTGGCCTGCGGCCACGATGCGCCGGTCGTCCCTACGCTGCCCTGATCCAGATCAAGCGGCAGTCGTTCCGGTAGCGCCGGGCCATGCCCGGCGGCTGTGCGATCCATGTGTCGTGCATGCGACGCAGCCCGCGCTGCGCGCTCGCCGGGCATGGCCCGGCGCTACTCCCCCTTGTCGGCCGGGTTTTTGCGTCGTTTCGCGCGCGGGTGCGCGGCATCGTAGACCTTGGCCAGGTGCTGGAAATCCAGGTGCGTGTAGATCTGCGTGGTGGCGATGTCGGCATGGCCGAGCAGTTCCTGCACACCGCGCAGGTCGCCGGAGGATTCCAGGATGTGGCTGGCGAAACTGTGCCGCAGCATGTGCGGGTGCACGTGCTTGAACAGGCCTTGGCGCTGCGCCAGCTGGCGGATGCGGATCTGCACCGCGCGCTGGCTGATCGGCCCGTTGCGGCCGGGGAAAACCGGTGTGGCGGCACCACCGCCGCTTTCACTGCGCCAGGTCAGCAGCGCCTCACGTGCCGGCTTTCCGAAGGGAACGCGACGTTGCCGGTTGCCCTTGCCCATCACGTTGACCAGGCCACTGGCGAAATCCAGATCGCGCCAGGTCAGCGCGCAGACTTCGCTCAAGCGCAGGCCGGAGGAATAGAACAGTTCCAGCAGCGCGCGGTCACGACGACCCAGCTCGCCTTCCGGTTCCAGTTCAACCAGCTGCACGGCTTCGTCGGCGTCGAGTACCTGCGGCAATCGTCTCGGTGCACGCGGCGCCTTCAGCGTCGCTGCCGGGCTGGCCTCGATACGGCCATGCTTGAGCAGCCAGGCGTAGAAGCTGCGGCAGGCCGACAGCCTACGCTGCAGGCTCTTGGCCGACAGGCCACGGCGGTGTTCGTCGGCAACGAACTGGCGCACCGCGTCGGTATCCAGCGCCTCCACGGCCACGCCGCGGGGTTCGGCCCACACCGACAATGCGTCCAGGTCGCGGCGGTAGGCATCGAGCGTATGCGCCGACATCCGCCGCTCCACCTGCAGGTGCTGCAGGAACGCCTGCACCGCGCTCATCGTCGTCGTTTCCCGCTCAATCCGCGAAGCGCTTGAGCCCGGTCACCAGGGCCTCGCCCATCATCCGCAGGAACAGCGTGCCCATGCCGGGATAGAAACGGTTCGGATCATGGCTGCCCACCGCGATCAGGCCAACGCCCGGCAACGGCAGCAGCGCGGTGGTCTGCACTTCCTCGCTGCGCGCGCCGTACAGCACCGCGTTCTTGTCGCTGTGCAGGCGGCCACAGATCGGCTCGCCATCCTTCAGGCAGTCGCGGAACGGGCCCAGCTGCGCATCATCGGCAGCCAGCACCTGCAGCCACTCGGCCTGCTCCAGCCCGGCCACCGGCGCATGCACGACCAGCCGCACCAGATCGCCGGCGAAATCTTCCTGCAGCGACGCCGCCATCGCGCGCAGCGTGTCGGCGGCGTTGTCCTGCTTCATCAGGGCCAGGGTGAGCTGATGCGTGCGCACCGCCAGCCGCTCGTTGACCTGCGCGGTCGCGCCCAGGTCGGCCAACCGTCGCGCCAGCTCGCGGTTCTTCTCGCGCAGCACTTCCAGCTGGTAGCTGGCCAGCGATGCGGTCGGGCCGTCATCGCGTGGCACCACCAGGGTCAGCGCCAGGTCCGGGAACTGCTTGAGGAAGCCCGGATGACGCCGCAACCAGGCGGCGACTTCATGGGCACCGAGCTTGTCGACGGTCTCAGTCATGCGATCCACTCCCCTTCGAAGACGAATGCGGTCGGGCCCGCCATCACCACCGGCTGGCCATCGCCCGGCCACTGGATGCGCAGGTCGCCACCAGGCAGGCTGATGCGCGCATCGCGCTGCAGGCGGCCGCGATGCATCAGGGTCACCGCAGCCGCGCAGGCGCCACTGCCGCAGGCCAGGGTTTCACCCACGCCGCGCTCGAACACGCGCAGGCGCACATGTTCCGGGCCCATCACCTGCGCGAAGCCCACGTTCACCGACTTCGGGAACGAGGCATGCTGCTGCAGCAATCCGCCCACGCGCTCGACCGGTGCGGCGTCGACCAGGCCGACTTCGATCACCGCATGCGGATTGCCCATCGACACCGCCGCGAAGCGCACGGTCTCGCCCTGCAGTGGCAGCAGGTACTCCTCGCGCGGGTGGGCGAAGCCGATCAGCGGCACCTGCGCCGGTTCGAACAACGGCACGCCCATCGCCACCGCGTACTGGCCATCGCCGAGGACGTCCACGGCGTGGCTGGCCAGCGGGCTGTCGATCACGAAGTGATCGCCCTGCGCACTACCTTCGCGCACCAGCCAGGCAGCGATGCAGCGCGCGCCGTTGCCGCACTGCTCGGAATTGGAACCATCGGCGTTCCAGATGCGGTACGAGGCGACGGAGCCTTCGGCGCGCGGTGGCTCGATGGTCAGGATCTGGTCGCAGCCGACGCCGGTATGGCGGTCGGCCAGGCGCGCGGCCAGTTCCGGGGTAGGCGGCGGAGTGCCGTCGCGCAGGTCGATCACTACGAAATCGTTGCCCGCGCCGTGCATCTTGCTGAAGCGCAGGCCGTTGGAACCGGCCTTACTCATTCCCGTCGTCCACCTTCTTGACCGGATCCGGGGTTACCGACGGACTGCCGTCGCCGGTGTTCTGGGTGGCAGCAGGCGTGGCGTCGGCATCAGCGGCCGGTTCGACGGTTTCTTCCACCGGTACCGGCTTCTGCGGCAGCACCAGCGGGCCCTTGTTGCCGCACGCGGCGAGGAACAGCAGCGAGGCCGCTGCCAGCGGAATCAGGATGACATTGCGATGGGGGATGTTCATGCCCCGAGTATAGCCATTGGCGGCTGAGCGGTTGGTGCAGGGTGCCGCGCCACGCATCCGCCGGGCATGGCCCGGCGCTACCGCATCCCGGCACCGTGGTAGCGCCGGGCCATGCCCGGCGGCAGAGATCAATCGGCCGGTGGCAGCGGACGGGTCCACAGCCAGATCGCCACCACGGTCATGCTGCCGATGGAGAACCACTTGACCCAGGCCACCGGCACGCACCACAGCATGATGCCGGCACACACCGCCATGGTGATCGTGGCCATCCATTTGCCGTAGCGGCTGACCGCACCATGTGCCTGCCAGTTGGCGATGGCCGGGCCGAAGCGCGGGTGCTGCAGCAGCCAGCGGTGCAGGCGCTCGGAGCCGCGCGAGGCGGCCCAGGCCGAGATCAGGATGAATACGGTGGTGGGCAGCCCCGGCACGAAGATGCCGACGATGCCGGTGCCCAGGCTGGCATAGGCCAGCAGCCACCACGCCCAACGGAACCGCACCGGCCGGGTGGGCGCTGGCAGGTCCTTGCTGGCGGGCGGTTCGGGCAGGCTCATCGCGCAAGGATACCCAGCGCAGGTGGCGGCGGCGATATCACCGCCGCCACGATGCGTCATTCCGTCGCAGCGCCGGCAGCGGGCGTTTCGATGCCCAGCTGCTGCAGCACGAACGCATACGACTCGGACAGTTCGCGGTAACGCTGGAAGCGCCCGGACTTGCCGCCGTGGCCGGCTTCCATGTTGGTGCGGAACAGGATCGGGAAGTGGCCGGTGTTGTCGTCACGCAGCTTGGCCACCCACTTGGCCGGCTCCCAGTACTGCACCTGCGAATCCCACAGGCCGGTACCCACGAACAGCGACGGATAGGCCTGTTTTTTCACGTTGTCGTAGGGCGAGTAGGACAGCATGTACTCGTAGTACGGCTTCTGCTCGGGGTTGCCCCACTCGTCGTACTCGTTGGTGGTCAGCGGGATGGTCGGGTCGAGCATGGTGGTGACCACGTCCACGAACGGCACCTGCGCCACCAGCACGCGGTAGTCCTGTGGCGCCTGGTTGGCGATGGCGCCCATCAGCAGGCCACCGGCGCTGCCACCGGACGCGGCGACACGATCCTTCGCCGCCCAGCCCTGTGCCACCAGGCCACGGGTGACGTCGATGAAGTCGTTGAAGGTGTTCTGCTTGTGCAGCAGCTTGCCGTTCTCGTACCAGTCGCGGCCCATTTCCTGGCCACCGCGGATGTGGGCGATGGCATACACCACGCCACGGTCGAGCAGGCTCACCGCGGTCTGGTTGAAGTACGGGTCCATCGACATGCCGTAGCTGCCGTAGGCGTACTGGAACAGCGCGCCGGTGCCATCCTTCTGGTAGCCCTTGCGATAGACCAGCGACACCGGCACCTTGACCCCGTCGCGCGCGGTGATCCAGACGCGATCGGTTTCGTACTTCGATGCGTCATAGCCGATCACCGGCTGCTGCTTCAGCTGGCGACGCTCGCCGTTGGCGGTGTTCAGTTCGTACACCGTGGTCGGCGTGGTCATCGAGGTGTAGACGTAGCGCAGCCACGTGGTGTCAGCCTCGGTGTTGTCGCCCAGGCCCATCGAATAGGCCGGTTCGTCAGCCTTCACGTAGTCGTTGCGACCGTCCTTGAACAGCAGGCGGATGCGCTCCAGGCCTTCGGAACGTTCGGCGATGGCGGTGTAGGTATCGAACAGTTCGAAGCCTTCGATGAACACCGCATCGTCATGGGCGATCCAGTCCTTCCACTGCGCGCGCGAGGTGGCATCGGTCGGTGCGGTCACCAGCTTGAAGTTCTTCGCACCATCGTTGGTGCGGATCACCCAGCGGCCGTCGTAGTGGTCGGCGTCGTACTCCACGTCGCGCTGGCGCGGGGCGAGCACGGTGAACGTGGTCGGGTCGCTGGCCGGCGCGTAGCGCTCTTCGGAGGACACGGTGCTGTGCACGCCGATGGTGATGAAGCGATCGTCGCGGGTGCGGCCGATGCCCATGTAAAAGCTGTCGTCCTTTTCTTCGTAGACGACGGTGTCGGCGCTGGCCGGGGTGCCCAGCACGTGCTTCTTCACCCGCACGGTCAGCAGGGTTTCCGGATCGTTCTCGACGTACAGCACGGTGCGGTTGTCATCGGCCCAGACCAGGTCACCGGAGGTGCCGGTGATCGTGTCCGGCAGCACCGCGCCGGTGCGCAGGTCCTTGAAGCGGATGATGTACTGGCGACGACCCACGTCATCGTCGGCCCAGGCCAGCAGCTGGTTGTCCTGGCTGACCTCCATCGAGCCGACGCTGAAATAGCCCTTGCCGGCAGCCATCGTGTTGACGTTGAGCAGGACTTCCTCCGGCGCGTCCATGCTGGCCTTGCGGCGCGCATGGATGGGATAGTCCTGGCCGGTTTCGTAGCGGCTGTAGTACCAGTAGCCGCGCTCGCGCGCCGGCACACTGGCATCGTCCTGCTTGATGCGGCCGACGATCTCGCCGTACAGCGCATCCTCCAGCGGCTTCAGCGGTGCCAGCAGCTGGTCGGCGTAGGCGTTCTCGGCCTGCAGGTAGGCCAGCATGGCCTTGTCCTCGCGCTTGTCGTCGCGCAGCCAGTAATAGTCATCGTTGCGGGTCGCGCCGAACGGCGCCTTGACCACGTGCGGACGCTTCTCAACATCCGGCGGAACGGGCGGGGTGGCGGCGGTAGCGGTGCTGGTCATCAGGCTCGCAAGCAACAGGCAGAGAGTGGATTTCATGAAATAAGGCTCCTTGATCGGCAATGCAATGGCGTCCTTGCGCCTGAGTCTGGGTTGCAGGGAGGCTGCGGGCAACCCTGCGGATCGTCACGGTGCGGCCGGCACTATCTGGACCGGCGGCGTACCATGTGGGCATGAGTACCCTGCCCCACACGCCGGGCTACAGCCGGCGCAGCCACGAAATCGCTCCCTTCCATGTGATGTCCCTGCTGGCCCGCGCGCAGGCGCTGGAACAGGCCGGTCACGATGTGATCCATCTGGAGATCGGCGAACCGGACTTCACCACCGCCGAGCCGGTCGTGC
>NZ_QAIJ01000258.1:31424-31568 GCF_003060985.1 Stenotrophomonas sp. HMWF023 | reverse complement strand
TCGGCAATGCAATGGCGTCCTTGCGCCTGAGTCTGGGTTGCAGGGAGGCTGCGGGCAACCCTGCGGATCGTCACGGTGCGCGCCGGTAGTGCCGGCCGCTGGCCGGCAACCTCGGGATAAACAGCCCCATGCGGTTGCCGGCCA
>NZ_QAIJ01000258.1:0-31414 GCF_003060985.1 Stenotrophomonas sp. HMWF023 | reverse complement strand
GCAGGCTGCTGGCCAGCAGCCTGCTGGTCGACCCGGGCCGCCACTGGCTGCTGGCCGATCCCGGCTATCCGTGCAACCGCCACTTCCTGCGACTGGTGGAAGGTGGCGCGCAGCTGGTGCCGGTGGGACCCGAAACGGCCTATCAGCTGACCCCGTCGCTGGTGCAGCAGCACTGGAACGCCGACAGCGTCGGCGCGCTGGTGGCATCACCGGCCAATCCCACCGGCACCGTGCTGTCAGCCGATGAACTGGCGGCACTGTCGGCGTCGCTGCATGCGCGCGGCGGCCACCTGGTGGTCGACGAGATCTATCACGGCCTGACCTACGGCCTGGATGCCGCGAGCGTGCTGCAGGTCGATGACAGCGCGTTCGTACTGAACAGCTTCTCCAAGTACTTCGGCATGACCGGCTGGCGACTGGGTTGGCTGGTGGCGCCGCCGGCGGCGGTACCCGACCTGGAGAAGCTGGCACAGAACCTGTACATCAGCGCCTCGAGCATCGCCCAGCATGCAGCCCTTGCCTGTTTCAGCGAAGAGGCGATGGCGATCTTCGAACAGCGCCGCCAGGCCTTCCAGCAGCGCCGCGACTTCCTGCTGCCTGCCCTGCGCGAACTGGGCTTCCGTATCGAAGTGGAGCCGCAGGGGGCGTTCTACCTGTACGCCGACGTCAGCGCGTTCACCGATGACGCGCAGGCGTTCTGTGCGCACTTCCTGGAGACCGAGCACGTGGCATTCACCCCGGGCCTGGATTTCGGTTTCCATCGATCGAACCAGCACGTGCGCCTGGCCTATACCCAGGAAGTGCCGCGGTTGCAGGAAGCGGTGGACCGTATCGCGCGCGGGTTGAAACATTTCCGGTAGCGCCGGGCCATGCCCGGCGAGCGCGCAGCGCGGCAAAGGAGCCGCCGGGCATGGCCCGGCGCTACCGTTCAACGAATGCCCAACGAAAAACGCCGCCCGAGGGCGGCGTTTTTCATTTCATCATTTACCGCCCAACCGCTCCCACAGGAAGCTGTAGGCCAGTGCGGACATGTGCGCGGCCTGCGCGTTGTTGGCCGCACCGCCATGACCGCCTTCGATGTTCTCGTAGTAGGTCACATCCTTGCCGGCATCGATCATCTTCGCGGCCATCTTGCGCGCGTGGCCCGGATGTACACGGTCATCGCGGGTGGAGGTGGTGAACAGCACCGGCGGGTAGCTCTTCTTCGCGTCGAACAGGTGGTACGGCGAGAAGGTCTTGATGAACTCCCAGTCGCTGGTGTCCGGGTTGCCGTACTCGGCCATCCACGACGCGCCGGCCAGCAGGTGGCTGTAGCGCTTCATGTCCAGCAGCGGAACCTGCACCACCACCGCACCGAACAGCTCCGGGTACTGGGTCAGCATGTTGCCGGTGAGCAGGCCACCGTTGCTGCCGCCCTGCACGCCCAGGTGCTTGGCCGAGGTGATCTTGCGGGTGACCAGATCCTGGGCAACGGCGGCCATGTCTTCATAGGCCTTGTGGCGGTTCTGCTTCAGCGCCGCCTGGTGCCAGCGCGGGCCGTACTCGCCACCGCCACGGATGTTGGCGACCACGTACACGCCGCCCTTCTCCAGCCAGGCGCGGCCCATGCCACCGGAATACGACGGGGTCAGCGAGATCTCGAAGCCACCGTAGCCGTACAGCAGGGTCGGGTTGGACCCATCGAGCTTCATCGCCTTGTCGTGCACCACGAAGTACGGCACGCGGGTGCCGTCCTTGCTGGTGGCGAAGTGCTGTTCGATGACCTTGCCGTCGGCATCGAAGAACGCCGGCATGGTCTTCAACACTTCCGGCGCCTTGCCGATGTCGGCGATGGCCAGGGTGGTCGGGGTCAGGTAGTCGGTGGCGGTCAGCCACACTGCATCGCTGTCATTGCTGTCGACCGCACTGACGCCGAGGGTGCCGAAGGACGGCGCGCCGACGAAGTCGCTCTTCTGCCAGCCCTTGGCGGTCGGGGTCAGCACCGACAGGCGGTTCTTGACGTCGTCCAGCACGTTCAGCACCAGGTGGTTCCTGGTCCACGAGGCGCTGGCCAGCGAGGTGGTCGCGGTCGGGGTGAACAACACCTCGAAGTCGCGCTTGCCGGCCAGGAAATCATCCAGCTTGGTCACCAGCAGTGCGCCGGAGGCGTAGGTCTTGCCACCCACTGTCCACGGATCGCGCAGTTCCAGGGTCAGCCACTGCTTGTGCAGGCCCTTCTCGGCCGAGTTCGGCGCATCGATCCTGGTCAGCTTGCCGTCGTCGCCGCGCAGGTAGATCTCGTTGTTGTAGAAGGCCAGCGTGCGGCTGACCAGATTGCGCTCGAAGCCCGGGGTGTCATCGTGCATCGCCGCGATGTACATGTCTTCCGGCTTGCCTTCATAGACCAGGCTGGCCGTGGACATCGGCGTGCCACGCTTCCACAGTTTGGCCACGCGAGGGTAACCGGAGGTGGTCATCGAACCGCTGCCGAAGTCGGTGTAGACGAACACGGTGTCGCGGTCGATCCAGCTCAGGCCGCCCTTCGATTCGGGGCGGAAGAAGCCGTCCTTGATCCAGCTCTTGCTGGCCAGGTCGAACTCGCGGGTGACATCGGCGTCGGCACCGCCGCGCGACAGCGCGATCAGGCAGCGGCTGTAGTCAGGACGCAGGCAGTCGGCGCCGTGCCAGACCCAGTTTTCGTTCTCGGCCTTGTTCAGCGCATCCAGGTCGAGCACGGTCTCCCAGGTCGGCGAGGCCTTGCGGTACTCGGCCAGGGTGGTGCGGCGCCACAGGCCGCGCTCGTGCTGCTTGTCCTTCCAGAAGTTGTAGTAGTAATCACCGATCTTCTGCACGCCGGGAATCTTGGCGTCCGAGTCGAGCACCTCGCGGATGCTGGTCTCCATCTGCTTGAAGGCCGGGGTCTGCGCCAGGCGCGCCTCGGATTTGGCGTTCTGTTCCTTGACCCAGGACAACGGCTTGTCGCCGGTGACGTCCTCCAGCCAGGCGTAACGGTCGGTGTCTTCAGCGGCCACGGCGGTACCCACCGAGGCAGCGGTCATCATGCCGGCCAGCAGGCAGGCGGAAGCGAATCGTGACATTGCAGCTCCAGGCAGTCATTAGCCATGGAACGCTAGCATGGATGACCGGGGCCGCCCCCGTGTCGAAGGTCAGGCCGTGGCGGTGTGCGCCTTGCGCGTACGTGGCTGGGAGCGGCGCCGGGCCTGCCCAGTGTCGCGTCGCAACCAGCGCAGCGCTGCCCGCGTGGGCAACGGGCAGCGCAGCAGGGCCCACCAGGCCGCCAGCGGCATGCCGACCAGCCACAGCGGCAACCAACCCAGCCAGACACTGCTGCCGCGCGCGGCCGGCCACGCCAGCACCACGGCCAGCCCGGCCAAGGCGAGCTGCGGCACCACCCGCAGCAGTCGGGGATCGCTGCGTTCGCTGACGCGTTCAGCTGGAAGGCGGTGGCGGGGACGTGTGCGCATGCGGATTCTCCGGTGGTCGATGCGGGCCAGCTTGGCTGCGGGGCTTCTCACCGGCTGCGACACCATTGACGGATGGCGTGCACACAGTGACCATGCGCGGGCAAGCCCACTGGAGCCCGCTCCCGCATGACCTCGATCCGCCCGCTCTGCGCTGTGTTGCTGGCCCTGTCCCTGGGCGGTCCGGCAGTGGCTGCCAATTCCCCACCGTCGTCCCGCAGCACCGCCGCGGAAGCCTCTGCAGACGGGACGATCGACCTGCAGCGCTTCATGGGCACCTGGTACGTGATCGGCCGCGTGCCGAACTTCATCGAACGCGGCCACGTCGCCAGCGTCAACCAGTACGAGCTGCGCGAGGACCACAAGGTCGCCATCACCTATCGCTACCGCGATGGCTTCGGCGAGCCGCTGCAGGAAATCCGCGCGCGTGCCAGTGTCGATCCCGACAGTGGCAACCACGGCTGGCGCACCTGGTTCTACCGGGTCGTGCCGACCCATTCGCGCGTGCTGGAAGTGGCGCCGGACTATTCCTGGGCGCTGATCGGCTACCCGGGCCGCGAGATGGCCTGGATCTTCTCGCGCACGCCTGACATGGACAAGGCGCTGTACAAGGACCTGGCCGAACGCCTGCGCGACGAGTACGGGGTGAACACCGACAAGCTCAAGCGCGTGCCGCAGCACGCCGATCAGGTCGGCAAGCTGGGCTACGAAGTGCCGAACGTGCGTTGATCGCACGGTCGTGGTGCCGGCCGCTGGCCGGCAACTGCACGATGCGTCAGGAATTCATGAGGTTGCCGGCCAGCGGCCGGCACGACCTGAACGATGCCGGCCGCTGGCCGGCATTCTGTTATCTGCGGCTGTAATGCGCGACCAGGCGGTCGCCCAGCATCTGCAGCAGCTGCACCAGGATCAGCAGCACCACCACGGTGACCAGGGCCACGTCGGTGCGGTTGCGCTGGTAGCCTTCGCGCAGTGCCAGGTCGCCGAGGCCACCCGAACCGATCGCACCGCCCATGGCGGTGAAGCCGACCAGGGCGACGGTGGTGACCGTGGCTGCAGCGATCAGGCCCGGCCGGGCCTCAGGCAGCAGCACCCGGGTAACCAGCTGCCAGGTGGTGGCGCCCATCGACTGCGCGGCCTCGACCACGCCACGGTCCACTTCGCGCAGCGCAGTCTCGACCAGGCGCGCGTAGAACGGCGCCGCGCCGATCACCAACGCCGGCAGCGTGCCGAGCACGCCGATCGACTGGCCCATCAACCACAGCGACACTGGAATCAGCACCACCATCAGGATGATGAAGGGCACCGAACGCAGCAGGTTCACCACCAGCGCGAGTACGCCATAGGCCAGCGGCCGGCGCTTCATCTGCGGCGCGCCGAACACATACAGCAGCACGCCCATCGGCAGGCCGATGGCCAGGGTCAGCGGCAGCGAGCCGGCCATCATCAGCAGCGTCTCGATGGTGGCCTTGCCGATATCCACCCATTTGTCGGCATCCAGGTGGCGGAAGAAGCCGCCGGCGGTGGCGATGATCATCGACGCAGTTCCTCAACGTGCACGCCGGCAGCCACGAACGCGGCCTGCGCGGCGGACTGGTCACCGCCCACCAGGGCGACGATCAGCTGGCCATACGGGGTGTCCTTGATCCGGTCGATACGGCCGGACAGGATGTTGTAGTCGACCCCGGTCTGCCGCGCGACGCTGCCTAGCAGGGGTTCGTAGGTGTCGGCGCCGAGGAAGGTCAGGCGTACGACACGGCCACCGACAGCGTCGAAATCGCGGTGCAATGTGCCCTCGTCCACCTGCTCAGATTCGCTGACGAAACGGCGGGTGGTCGGGTGCTGCGGATGCAGGAACACCTTCGTCACCGGGCCGGTCTCGACCAGCTGGCCGGCATCAAGCACGGCCACGCGGTCGCAGACGCGACGGATCACGTCCATCTCGTGGGTGATCAGGACGATGGTCAGGCCCAGTTCGCGGTTGATCTTCGACAGCAGCGCCAGCACCGAGGCGGTGGTCTGCGGATCGAGCGCGCTGGTGGCCTCATCGCACAGCAGGATCTGCGGGCGGGTGGCCAGTGCCCGGGCGATGCCCACACGCTGCTTCTGCCCGCCCGACAGCTGCGCCGGGTACTTGTCCGCATGCGCCTGCAGGCCGACGGTCTGCAGCAGTTCGGCGACGCGCGCATCGATCTCGGCCCTCGGCGTTCCGGCCAGTTCCAGCGGGAAGGCGACGTTGCCGGCCACCGTGCGCGAGGACAGCAGGTTGAAGTGCTGGAAGATCATGCCGATCCGGCGGCGCAGCGCGCGCAGGCCCTCCGGCTCCAGTGCCGTGACATCTTCACCGGCGATCAGCAGACGGCCACCACTGGGCTCTTCCAGGCGGTTGATCATGCGGATCAGCGTCGATTTGCCCGCTCCGGAATGGCCGATGATGCCGAACACCTCACCGGCCTCGATGGTCAGGTCCAGCGGCTGCAGCGCGCTGACCGCGCGGCCGGCAACGGCATAGGATTTGTGCAGGCGCTGGAACTCGATCACGGGATCAGCTCACCGGGAGGGCGATGGAAGGGGGCGTGCAGCCTACCAGCGCCGGCGCTCGCGCGCCCGCGCCATGGGCCAGAATGTTATTCCTTTTGGTTCTAAGGCGCCCGCACCGGCTCATTGGCCGGGGTCAGATCCCCGCAGGGGCTCTGACCCCATTCCCCGGCCAAACCGGTTCAGGGATGGTCCAACGGTTTCGGCGGTTCCTGCCGGTTCACCCGTTCGCGGTGCAGCAGGTACAGGCCCGAGGCGACGATGATTGCCGCGCCCGCCCAGGTGTAGCCGTCCGGCAGCTGCCCCCAGAACGCCAGGTCCCAGCCGATCACCCAGACCAGGCCGCTGTACTCCAGCGGCGCGATCATCGAGGCCTCGCCCAGCTGGAAGGCCTTGGTCAGCGCGATCTGGCCCAGCGCTCCGGCCAGGCCCATGCCTGCGATCAACGGCGCATGCGCCATCTGCAGCGGCACCCAGCCCGGGATCGCCAGCAACCCGGCGCCGATGGCCATGATGACCAGGAACCAGACCACCATCGACTGCGAGGTATCGGTGCGGGTCAGCAGGCTGACGGTGATCGCGGCGATGGCATAGGCGGTGGCAGCGGCCAGCACCATCAGGCCCGGCACCGAGATGAAACCGCCCACGCCCGGCCGCAGCACCACCAGCACGCCGACCAGGCCGATACCGATGGCGACCCAGCGCCGCGGCCCGACCCGCTCGCCCAGCAGCGGCACCGACAAGGCAGCAATCAGCAGCGGCGCGACGAAATAGATGGTGTAGGCGGTGGACAGCGGCAGGTCGCGCAGGGCGAACACGAAGCAGCCGATCATCGCCATGCCCAGCCCGCCGCGCAGCAGGTGCAGGCCCCAGCGACGCGGGATGAGCGAGCGTGGACCTGCACTGGCCAGTACCCAGACCAGCACGAAGGGCAGCGACGCCACACCCCGCAGGAAAGTCACCTCCAGCGAGGGATAGCTGGCCGAAAGCTGCTTCATGCCGGCGTCCATCAGCGAGAAACAGGCGACAGCCGCGACCATCCAGGCCACGGCGCGCGAAGGGGAGCGTTGCAGGTTCATGGCCCATTATCACCGACCGCGGGCGTTGCCGCCGCGACCGGCACGATAGAATGAGCACCACTGATTTCTGCGGAGTAACGCCCATGCCTTCCTTCGACGTTGTGTCCGAAGTCGACACCCACGAACTGACCAATGCGCTCGACCAGGCCAACCGCGAGCTTGCCACCCGTTTCGACTTCAAGGGCGTGGACGCCAGGTTCGAGCGCGAGGGTGAAGTGATCACCCAGTCCGCACCGAGCGAGTTCCAGCTCAAGCAGATGAACGACATCCTGCGCGCACGCCTGGCCGCCCGCAGCATCGACGTGCTCAGCCTGGAATATGGCGACGTGGAAACCAACCTGGCCCAGGCCCGGCAGAAGATCACCGTCAAGCAGGGCATCGAGCAGAAGATCGCCAAGAAGATCGCCGCGGCACTGAAGGAAGCCAAGCTGAAGGTGGAAACCCAGATCAACGGCGACAAGCTGCGGGTGATGGGCAAGAAGCGCGACGACCTGCAGGACGCCATCGCCGTGCTGAAGGCCGGCAAGTTCGAACTGCCGCTGCAGTTCAACAACTTCCGCGATTGATCAACGCCGGGATGTAGCGCCGGCCCCGGTTGCCGGCCTCACTCGCGCAGCAGCCTGTACAGCGTTGTCCGCGAGATTCCGAGCTGGCGTGCAGCGAGACTGAGGTTGCCCTCGGCGGCACGTGCGGCGCGGCGCGCTGCATCGCGCTGCTGGTCACGCAGTGGCGCCGCCTGCACGGGCGCCGCGGCCGTAGCTGGCGAACGTGACCGTGCAGCGCGCGGTGCCTGCAGATGCTGCAGATGGACCGCACTGCCCTCGCCCAGCCGCACCCGATGCGCAGGACCAGGCTGCAGCAGTCGGCGTCGCTGTGCGGCGCTGGCGCCGGCAAACAGCGTGTCCAGCGAAAGTAGCGGCAGCGGCCCACGCCGTGGCAGTCCGAGCAGACGCCGGGCGACGCGGTTGGCGGCGAGCAACTGGCCGTCTTCCTGCACCGCCAACAGGCCCTGCAGCGGTGATGCCAGCCAGCGCGGATCATGCTGCACCGCCAGCAGGTGCACATCGCTGAGCGTGTGCATCAAGCGGTTCTCGATGGCCAGCGCCGCCTGCCGGAAATAGCCCTGCAGCAATGCTGGATCACGTTCCCCCAGGCCAGTGATGTCGATCGCACCGCAGACCTGCCCCTGCAGGTCATGCAGCGGCTCACTCAAGCAGAACACGGGGGCAAACCGCTGCAGATAGTGTTCGTTGCCGCGTACCAAGGCGGGCAGGTCGTCGGCCAGGCTGACCGCAGGCGCGGTGGTGCCGATCTCGGCCTCGCCCAACCGCCGTCCCACCTGGATCGGCCGCAGCAGCGGCGCATCTTCCAGGCCATGGGCGCGATGCACGATCACCATGCCCTCGCGGTTGGCGCAGAACATCGTCCATCCCCGCGCACCGAACGCAGACCACAACTGCTCCAGCTCGGGCTGCACGCAACGTGCCAGGCGACGGTCGTCGCGGGATTCCAAGTGGTGGCCATTGCCCTGCAATGGCGGGTAATACGGCTCCTGGCCGGGGCGCACACCGGCCGCATGCGAACGCTGCCAGGACTGCTGCAACGGTAAAGGCAGCATCGCCAGCGACTGCACGTCGCCCTCGGCAAAAGCGGCACGCGCCGCCACCAATTGCTGTTGCCCGACTGTCGTGGCCATCATGGACGCAGAGTACACCCGCGCACGCAATGCCCGCGTTACGTCCCGACAACGGAGCGTTTCCGTTTCCGTTAGGCATTCATCCACGCATGGCGTGGATCTACTGGGGCCTGCGTTTCCATCAGGTGTTCATCCACAAGGTCGACACCCACCAAGAGCAGGCCATGCCATTCCGACAGATCGCGGAGATCTGTCGGAGGCGGGGTGGGTCCGGTTGCGGGGGTGTCCGCGGCATGGATGCCGCGGCCAAGCCCCCAAGGATGGGTTTACGGCGTCCCCCGCAACCGGACTCACCCCGCCATCCCACGGAATGCCAGCGTTTGACGTTGCCGTTGACGTTGCTTCGGCGGGTGCAGGGCGCAGCCCTGCAAACCCTCACCTCAAGCCGCGATCCGCAGAATCGGCTTCAGCGTGATGCCCCGCGTACTGTCCTCGGCGGCCTGGTTGATCTGCTCCAGCGGATAGAACTTCACCAGCCTGTCGAACGGGAAGCGCCCCTGCTGGTACAGCGTCACCAGCTGCGGAATGAACACCTGCGGCACGCTGTCGCCCTCGACAATGCCACGGATGCTGCGACCACCCAGCAGCAGGTTGTTCACATCGAAACTGGCGGTGGTGCCCAGCTTCGGCGCTCCGACCACGCCCATCATGCCCAGCCCGGCCAAGGCCTCGATACCGGCCGACAGCACCTCCGGACGACCGGTGGATTCCAGCGCGAAATCGGCGCCGCCACCGGTGATCGCACGCACGGCCTCGATCACATCGGTCTCGCGACTGTTGACCACGTGGGTGGCACCCAGCTCCATGGCCAGCTGCAACCGCGAGGGCACCACGTCGATGGCGATGATGGTGGTGGCACCGGCGACCTTGGCCGCCATCACTGCGCTCAGGCCGACCGCACCGGCGCCATAGCTGGCGAAGCTGCTGCCCGATCGCACCTGCAGCGAGTTGAGCACCGCACCGGCACCGGTCTGGATGCCGCAGCCCAGTGGGCCCAGCAGCTCCAGCGGCGCATCGTCAGGCACCTTGATCGCGTTGATCTCACGCGCCAACGCAAACGTGGCAAACGAAGACTGTGCAAAGAAGTGATCGTGCAGCGGCTGGCCCTGTGCATCGGTGATGGCGGTATGGCCGTGGCCATCATCTCCACCGAAGTTCAGCGCGAAGAAATCGCGGCAGTACGCACCATGCCCACCACGGCAGGGATTGCAGTGACCGCACTGGCCGTAGGTCAGCACGACGTGGTCGCCGGCCTTCAGTTCACGCACGTTGGGGCCGACCGCCTCGACGATGCCCGCGCCCTCATGGCCCAGCACCGCCGGCAGCGGCACCGGATAGTACTGGTCGCGCACGATCAGATCGGTATGGCACAGGCCGGTCGCCACGATCTTCACCAGTACCTCGTCGTCCTGCGGTCCGCGCAGGCGTGCCTGTTCGATGACGAAGGGCTGTTCCTTGCCGCGCACCACGGCGGCGGTGATGTCACGCGATCCACTATTGCTGCTCATCGTTGTGTTCTCCTCGATCAGATGGGATAGGCCGGGGCTTCGCCCTTGACCGTCATCCATTGCCACTGGGTGAATTCCTCCACGTTGGCCGGGCCGCCGATGCTGGTGCCGTTACCGGACGCTCCTATCCCGCCGAAGGGATTGATGACCTCATCGTTCACGGTCTGGTCGTTGATGTGCAGCAGCCCGGTACGCAGGCGCTCGCCCAGCTTCAGCGCGCGGCCGACATTGCTGGAGACGATCGCCATCGACAGGCCGTATTCGCTGTCATTGGCCAGGCGCACGGCTTCGTCATCGTCATCGAACGGCACCACCACCGCTACCGGTGCGAAGATTTCTTCGTTGAACGCCGGATTGTCGGCGCTGACGTTGCCGAGCACGGTCGGTGCGAAGAACAGGTCCTGGTAGGTGCCGCCGGTTTCGAGGGACGCACCGGCCTTCACCGCGTCGTCGACCACGCGCGCCGCATGGTCGCGTTGCGCGGCATTGATCAATGGCCCCAGCGCCACGTCCTCGCGTGCCGGGTCGCCCACCTTCAGCGACTTCGCCTTGGCCACCAGCTTCTGCAGGAACGCCTGATGGATGCTTCGCTGTACCAGCACACGGCCGGTGGCCATGCAGATCTGGCCCTGGTGCAGGTACACGCCCCAGGCGGTATTGGCCACGGCCAGATCCAGATCCGCATCGTCGAGGATGATCAGCGCGTTCTTGCCGCCCAGCTCCAGCGACACTTTTTTCAGGTGCTTGCCGGCGGCTTCGCCGACCTTGCGCCCGGCAGCGGTGGAACCGGTGAACTGGATCATCGCCACGTGCGGATCACTGGTCAGCGCGGCACCGGCGGCGCCGTCGCCGGGCAACATGTGCAGCACACCCTGCGGAAGACCGGCCTGCTCGAACAGGCGTGCGATCACCGCACCACCGCACACCGCCGTGCGCGGGTCGGGCTTGAGCACCACGGCATTGCCGAGAGCGATGGCCGGGGCCACTGCGCGCATCGCCAGGTACAGCGGGAAATTGAACGGTGAGATCACCCCCACCACACCCAGCGGACGGCGCCGTGCCAGATTCAGCCGCCCGGGTTCGGACGGCAGGATCTCACCTACGCTGCGCGACGGCAGCGCAGAGGCCTCATGCAGCGCCTTGATGGTCACCTTGGCCTCGAACCCGGCCTTCAGGCGGGTGGAGCCGCTTTCGCGGACCAGCCAGTCGACCAGCGTGTCGACGTTTTCCTCGGCCAGGCGTGCAGCCTTGCGCAGCACCTCGGCGCGCTGTTCGTAAGGTGCCGCCGCCCAGGCCTGTTGTGCGTGCGCCGCAGCGGCTGCAGAACGCGCGACCTGCGCCGCATCGGCCAGGCCGATCTCACCAAGCGACTGCCCGGTGGCGGGCTCGATCACCGGCTGGCGCTGCGCGGCAGCGCTCCATTGACCATCGAAGAAGGCGCCTGACCAGAGTGTGTCCGGCAGCCATGGGGAAGATGCAGTCATGTGAAGTCCTCCTGTGTCGTGCCGCCATTGCACGCCTGGCCCGCTGCGTCGGCAATCGGCCATTGGCGTGATATCGGCAAGGGATTGAATCGATGGGAATTTCCAGCATCGCCGTTGTCCAGTTCCTGCACAGTGAACGGCGCCCCCGCACCGGCACGCCTACAATGGCTACCCACGCCAGCCGATGCGCCCGCCATGACCGACACCACCCTGCCCACCGATGACCCGATCGCCGCCACCCGCCTGTGGCTGGAGCGCATCGTCATCGGCCTGAACCTGTGCCCGTTCGCCAAGGCGGTGTACGTGAAAGACCAGGTCCGCATCGTGCTGAGCGACGCGACCACACCGGAAGCCCTGGTGGAAGAACTGGCCGAAGAACTGGTGCTGCTGCGCGACACGCCGGCCGAGCAGATCGATACCACCCTGATCGTGCACCCGCAGGTGCTGACCGACTTCCTCGACTACAACGACTTCCTCGACAACGCCGATGCGGCGATCGAGGCGCTGGACCTGCAGGGCATCCTGCAGGTGGCCAGCTTCCATCCGGATTATCAGTTCGATGGTGTCGCCGCCGATGACGCCAGCAACTACACCAACCGCGCGCCCTACCCCACCCTGCACCTGCTGCGCGAAGACAGCGTGGAACGCGCGGTGGATGTCTACCCGGATCCGGACGTGATCGTCGAGCGCAACATCCAGACCCTGGACCGGATCGGTGTGGAAGGCTGGCACCGTCGCCTGCGCGGTGACGACCTGTCATGAGCACGGTACCGCCGATTGCCACCTGGCCGGCTGCACCGCTGCACGGCAGGGTCGTGCTGGTCACCGGTGGTGCCAACGGCATCGGCCGCGGCATCGCCCAGGCGGTGCTCGGGGCCGGCGGCCGTGTGCTGATCGGCGATATGGATATGGAGGCGGGCCAAGCCTGTCTCGCCGAATGGCAGCGCGGTGAGGATGCCGCGTTCCAGCGGCTGGACATCACCGACGAAACCAGTGTGCGCGACTTCATCGCGGTAGCGCTGCAACGCTTCGGCCGCATCGATGGCCTCGTCAACAATGCCGGCATCGCGGGGCCGCACGGCACTCTGCTGCAGGACATGGACTGGGAAGAATGGCAGCGCCGGCTTTCGTCGCTGCATGGTGCGTTCCTGTGCAGCAAGCATGCATTGCCGGCGCTGTCGGCCGATGCAGGCGCAATCATCAACATCGCATCGACACGCGCCTGGCAGTCCGAGGCAAACAGCGAAGCCTACGCAGCGGCCAAGGGCGGGCTGGTGGCCTTCACCCATGCGCTGGCGATCAGTGCCGGACCGGCGGTGCGGGTGAACAGCATCAGCCCCGGCTGGATCAGCACCGATGCCTGGCAGGCACCGTCGCGCCGGCACGTACCGCGGTATTCGGCCACCGACCATGCCCAGCATCCGGTGGGCCAGGTGGGGCAACCGGAAGATATCGGCGCGCTGGCGGTATACCTGCTCTCCTCAATGTCCGGCTTCAGCACCGGCCAGGATTTCATCGTCGACGGTGGCATGACCCGGAAGATGATCTACGCCGAGTGATCCCGGGCCACCGCACCCGGTAGATGCCAACCTTGGTTGGCATGGATCCCGTGCCAACCAAGGTTGGCATCTACCAGGGCATCAAGCATCGATTTCCAGTAGATCCACGCCATGCGTGGATGGCGGTAGCGTGCTTATGCCATGCCGGAATGCCGCAGCAGCGCGTCGATCTGCGGCGCGCGGCCGCGGAAGGCCTTGAAGTTCTCGGCGGCCGGGCGACTGCCGCCGCGCGACAGCACTTCGTCGCGGAAACGCGCGCCGGTTGCGGCCAGCGCCTGCGGCGCTTCCTCGAACGCGGCGTACGCATCGGCACTCAGCACTTCAGCCCACTTGTAGCTGTAGTAACCGGCGGCATAGCCACCGGCGAAGATGTGGCTGAACTGGTGCGGGAAGCGATTCCAGCTCGGCGGATGGTTCACCGCCACTTCTGCACGCACGCGCTCAAGCAGTGTCAGCACGCTGTCCTGCGCGGCTTCGAACTCGCTATGCAGCAGCATGTCGAACAGGCCGAATTCGAGCTGGCGCACGGTGGCCATGCCGCTGTGGAAATTGCGTGCGGCCAGCATGCGCTCGTACAGCGCGCGCGGCAGCGGTTCGCCGCTGTCCACATGCGCGGTCATGCCCTGCAGGTGGTCCCATTCCCAGCAGAAGTTCTCCATGAACTGGCTGGGCAGCTCCACCGCATCCCACTCCACGCCATTGATGCCGGCCACGCCCAGCTCGCCGATGCGGGTCAGCAGCTGATGCAGGCCATGGCCCATTTCATGGAACAACGTGGTCACTTCGTTGTGGCTGAAGGTCGCCGGCTTGCCGTCGGCGCCACGGCCGAAGTTGCACACCAGATACACCAGCGGCGTCTGCACGCTGCCATCGGCGCGCTCGCGACGGTTGCGACAGTCATCCATCCAAGCACCACCGCGCTTGCCCTCGCGGGCGTACAGGTCCAGGTAGAACTGGCCCACCAGGTTGCCCTGCGCATCCACCAGGCGGAAGAAGCGCACGTCTTCATGCCAGACCGGCGCGCTGTCTTCCTGCACGCGCAGGCCGTACAGCTGTTCGATCACCGAGAACAGGCCGCCCAGCACTTTCGGCTCGGTGAAGTACTGTTTCACTTCCTGCTCGGAGTAGCTGTAACGCGCCTGCTTCAGCCGGTCGGCGGCGAACGCCAGATCCCAGGCCTGCAGGCTGTCGATACCAAGATGCTCGCGGGCGAACTGCTCCAGTTCGGCACGGTCCTTGGCCGCGAACGGCTTCGCACGCGCAGCCAGGTCACGCAGGAAACCCAGCACTTCGGCGGGGTCCTTGGCCATCTTGGTGGCTACCGAATAGCCGGCGTAGGAGTCAAAGCCCAGCAACGCGGCCAACTCGGCACGCAGTGCAAGAATGCGATCGATGTTGCCGCCGTTGTCCAGTGCATCGTCGCCGAACTCGGAAGCGCGCTGCGCGCTCGCGCGGTACAGGATCTCGCGCAGGTCGCGGTCTTCTCCCCAGGTCTGCACCGGCAGGTAGCACGGCATCTGCAGGGTCAGTTTCCAGCCCGTCGTGCCGTCCTTCTCGGCTGCCGCGCGTGCAGCGGCCTTCACGTCGTCCGGCACGCCAGCCAGACGCGCCGGGTCTTCGACGATCAGCGACCACGCATCGGTGGCGTCGAGCACGTTCTGCGAGAACTTCGCCGACAGCGCCGAGAGCTCTTCCTTGATCGCCGCGAAACGCTGCTGCGCGTCCGCATCCAGTTCCGCACCGCCCAGGCGGAAATCACGCAGGGTGTTTTCCAGCACCTTGCGGCGCGCCTCGTCGAAGCCGGCCGCCTCGGTGCTGGCCGCCAGGGCCTGGTACTGGCGGTACAAGGCCAGGTTCTGGCCCAGCGCACTGGCGAAGCGGGTTACCCGCGGCAGGTTGCTGTTGTACGCCTCGCGCAGCTCGGGCGTGTTGACCACGCCCTGCAGATGGCCGACCAGGCCCCAGGCACGCCACAGTCGTTCGGTGGCATCGTCCAGCGGGGTAACGAAGGTCTGCCAGTTGACCGGCTGCACCTGCTCGGCAGCGCTGACCGCCGCCTCGGCCTGCGCCAGCAGCACGTCCAGCGCCGGCGCCACATGCTCGGGGCGGATCGCCTCGAAGCGCGGCAGGCCGGAAAAATCGAGCAGGGGGTTGGCAATGGTCACGGCAGGTCTCCAGAGTACGGGCCCGAAGGTGCGGGCAGCCAGATCGATATGGCGCTTGCCGGGCTGGCAGACAAGGGGCGGCGGGCCATTGTTCACGTCGGCCTTACGGCCGTCGGCTGAAGCTTGCGGCGCGGGGGAGACCGCAGCGGAACGTGTCGAGGAGGCCCCACATGGAAGGTCTGGCTCCAGCTCCATCCGCAGTACGCTCACCATCGCTGGCGCTGTCGGCCAGCCCGACCGAACTGGCCTGGATCGCCGCGCTGTGCGATGCGGGCGACGATGCGCCGCGCCACCTGCAGCAGCTGCAGGCACTGCAACACCAGGGCGGCAGGTTTACCGACCAGCAGGAATGGTATCCGTTCGAGGTGATCGAACGCGGCGCCAGTCAGGTGCAGTCGGGGCACGAGCGCGAGTTCGTCATCTGCGTGCTGCTGTGGCTGCAGGCCTTGGCGCAGGGCCGGGCCAGCAGCCTGGACCCGCGCCTGCACCTGGACGACCGCGCCGTGGAGATCGAGGCCCTGCCCGATGCCCTGCGCGATGTAGTGCTGGACGCGTTCACTGCGGCCGGATATTGATCGGGGTGCGACTCACCGCTGCGCTCGCCGGGCACGGCCCGGCGCTACCCGCCCGGCGTGATCAGTAGCGCCGGGCCGTGCCCGGCGGAAATGTCGGCAGGCTTACAGCGCTTCCAGACTGCACCACGGCAATGCAGGCAGGCCCTGCCCGGCCGCTGCCGCTGCTACCTGTGCGTCGGCGGTTTCCACATCGATTCCCTGCCGCACATACCAGGCGGGGTCGTAATAGCTGTGCGCGTAGCGATCGCCGCTGTCGCACAGGATGCTGACGATGCTGCCCTGGCGGCCAGCCTCGCGCATCCACTGCGCGGCCTGCAGCACACCGATGAAATTGGTACCGGTGGAGCCGCCGACGCGGCGCCCCAGCTGCCGGCTGACATGACGCATCGCGGCCAAGCTCAAGGCGTCGGGCACCTTCACCATGGCGTCGACACTGGTCGGGATGAAGCTCGACTCCACCCGCGGCCGGCCAATGCCTTCCACCCGCGAACCGCCGTTGCAGGTCATGCCGCGCCACTCGTTGCCACCGGCCAGGGCGGCCTGGTAGCCGTCGAAGAACACCGACACTTCCGGGTCCGCACACAGGATGCGGGTGTTGTGCCGGCGATAGCTGACGTAGCGCCCGAGCGTTGCGGCGGTACCGCCGGTGCCGGGGCTGCACACGATCCAGTCCGGAATCGGGCTGGGCTCCTCGGCCATCTGCTTGAAGATGGATTCGGCGATGTTGTTGTTGGCACGCCAGTCCGTGGCGCGCTCGGCATAGGTGAACTGGTCCATGAAGTGGCCGCCGGTTTCGCGGGCCAGCTTTTCCGAATCGCAGTTGAGGTCGCAGGCGCGCTCGACCAGATGGCAGCGGCCACCGTGGAACTCGATCGCCGCGATCTTCTCCGGCGACGTCGTGGCCGGCATCACCGCGATGAACGGCAGGCCGAGCAGGCGCGCGAAGTAGGCCTCGGACACGGCAGTGGAGCCGCTGGAAGCCTCGATCACCGGTCGCCCTTCACGCAACCAGCCGTTGGCCAGCGCATACAGGAACAGCGAACGCGCCAGCCGGTGCTTGAGGCTGCCGGTGGGATGGCTCGATTCATCCTTCAGGTACACCTCGATGCCCTCGAACCCGGGCAGCGCCAGCGGGATCAGGTGGGTATCGGCGGAACGGTTGAAATCGGCTTCGATCTTGCGGATGGCGGCGGCCACCCATTCACGCTGCGACATGGCGGGCAATGGTCATCAGGACGGAACGGTGCGATCCGGCCATTGTACGTCGCGGTGCCGTCAGCTGCCGGCCCGTAGAATGACACCCATCCGGCCGGCAACGGCCCTGTCTGAAGGACCTCCCCCATGACCATTCCCGCCCTGCGCGATGTCCCCGGCGTCGCCGCCCAGGCCCCGGCCGAGACCACCGGCTTCGTCTTCAACCACACCATGCTGCGGGTCAAGGACGCCACCGCCTCGCTGGACTTCTACACCCGCGTGCTGGGCTACCAGCTGATCGACAAGCGCGACTTCGCCGAAGCCCAGTTCAGCCTGTACTTCCTGGCCTACGTACCGGCCGGCACCATGGTGCCGGAAGATGACAACACCCGCCGCCTGTGGATGGCCGGCCTGCCGGGCGTACTGGAACTGACCCACAACCATGGCACCGAGAACCAGGAAGGCTCCGTCTACCACGACGGCAACAGCGACCCGCGCGGCTTCGGCCACATCTGCGTGTCGGTGCCGGACATCGAAGCGGCCTGCCAGCGCTTCGAAGACCTGGGCGTGACCTTCCAGAAGCGCCTGACCGACGGCCGCATGAAGAACCTGGCCTTCATCAAGGACCCGGACGGCTACTGGGTCGAGATCATCTCCAACGCCTGACCCAGAAAGGGGCACAATTCCGGTAGCGCCGGGCCATGCCCGGCGGCCATGAGCAGGCCGCGCTGCGCGCTCGCCGGGCACGGCCCGGCGCTACCGACTCCGCCCCCCTTTTTTGCGAGGTTCGTATGGAAACGATGGAACTGCACCGTGGCCGCCTGATCGACCACATCCAGCTGGTCGTGCGCGACCTGGCCGCCAGCCGCCGCTTCTACCAGGCGGTGTTCGACACGATCGGCATCCCGGTGGCCGGTGAAGGCGATGACTACTTCTGGGCCGACGAGCTGTTCATTTCCAGTGCCAGCAGCGAGGCCGCCGCCGGCCAGTTGACCGGTCGCCACCACCTGGCGTTCCAGGCCCGCGATACCGCCACCGTCGATGCTTTCCACAGCGCTGCGCTGGCTGCTGGCGGCAAGGACAACGGCGCGCCCGGCGAGCGCCCTTACCATCCCGGCTACTACGGCGCCTTCGTGCTGGATCCAGATGGCAACAACATCGAGGTCGTCTACCACGGCCCGGCGAACTACAGCGCCGATTCGGTCAAGGTCAGCTTCTGATTCCTGCGCTACGCGCTCGCCGGGCATGGCCCGGCGCTACCAACGAAGAAGCCGGGCAATGCCCGGCTTCGTCTCATCGCACTGCGCAGGCCTCAGTGGGCCGCCATGTAGATGTCCTGCAGCACGGCCTTTTCCAGCTCCAGCTCGCCCAGCAGGTTCTTCACGATGTCACCCAGGCTGAGGATGCCGACCAGCGTGGCACCATCAGTGACCATCAGGTGGCGGCGACGCGAGTAGGTCATCAGGGACATGGCCTGCTTCAACGTGGCGTCCGGCGCGATGCCTTCCAGACCGGTGGACGGCAGGCTGGAAATCACCCGTCGGCCGGCCTGCGGACCATCATCGGCCAGGCTGCGGACGATGTCCTTTTCGGAAATGATGCCGACCGGGGCATCATCCTTCATCACTACCAGTGCAGCGATCCTGTTCGCGCTCATCTTGTGCGCGGCGGCACCGATCGTGTCTTCCGTGTCGATGGTGATGACAGCTTCTTTCTTGGATTGCAGGAGCTCGCGGACGTTCATTCTTGTTTCCTGGTGCAGGTCACTCAAGTCAAAAAAGTGTGCTCTGCCGATTCGCCCCCTCCCCGGGAACAGACCCTTCAGCGCACGTCTGGCGCACTTTGCCGGATCTGGCATTTCGCCAGCAGGCGGGCTAGGTGCTGCAACGCGAACGAGGCGGGTTCAACGGCTCAACCCGGATCTCGGTCAACTTGATTCTACGACTGCGTCCATCGGTCACTAGCGGCATCGATGGGACAGATTGTCGTGGGAACCGGCCAACGATCCAGAGAATGGCACCGTGGGTGAAACCGCCGCTGAATGCTGCTTGCAAGGAGCCCTAAAGTTTGCCGATTGCCAACACCAGCCTTCACCCTGGGCGGACCTGCTTCTTGCCACGAAGCATCAGACTGCCAGCCGCACAGGCAAGCATGGCGATGCCTGCCACAAGGAAGGCATCGCTGTAGGCCAACAGCAATGCCTCGCGATGAACGATCCTGTCGAGGATCGCGAACGCCTGCTGCCGTTCCAGTGCATGTCCATTGCCGAACAGAGCGGTGGCGCTGTCCATGGGGGCCTTGGCCAGCATCCTGACCAGCTCAACCACGCGCGCCTGGGTCGCTGGCGCGAAGGACGTCACCGATTCCCCGATGTGCAACGCATGCAGTCGCTCCCGGGTCACGATGAACTGACTGGCCACGGCGATACCGATCGCGCCACCCACATTGCGCACCATCGAGAACACGCCTGCCGCCGAGCCGAGCTCAGTGCGTTCCAGCCCTTCCACGGCCATCACACTGAGTGCGACCACGATCAGCGACTGGCCGATGCCACGCACGATCAACGACGGCACGATGACGTTGCTTGCCGCGTTGGCATCCAGGTGGATGTTCATCAGGCAGCCCACCGCCATGATGACGAAGCCCAGCACGATGACGGTCCGCACGCTGGTGCGCTTCATCAGCGGCGGCGTGGCGAAGGACATGATGAACTGCACGATGCCGTACGGAATCATGGTCAACCCGATCTGGCGCGCGTTGTAACCATGCACGTCGGCAAAGTAATTGGGAATGAGGAAAACCACCCCGAACACCACCGCGCCGAAAGTGAACTGCATCAGGCTGGCCAACCCGAAGTTGTAGCGGGAAAGCAGCCGAAGGTTGAGGAACGGCTCGCTGCGACGCAGCTCGATAGCGACGAACGCCACCAGGCCCACTGCAGCAATGAGCGTTGCCTCGATGATGAACGTCGAAGAGAACCAGTCTTTGCGACCGCCCTCCTCCAGCATGATCTGCAGCGCGGACAAGCCCAGGGCCATGGCGATGATGCCGCCCCAGTCGCCGGTCCGGAACCTGTGCAGCGCCATCGGCTGCGGCCGGATCGACCAGCCGATGGCAGCCAGCAGCAGCAGGCCGGGCGGCACCTGCAGATAGAAGATCGCCCGCCACGAATAGACATCGGTCAACCAACCCCCAAGCGATGGCCCCGCCGCCTGCGCCACGTTGTTGGCAATGGCGAACAACGCCATGCCAAACGGGTGTTTTGATGATGGAAGCTCGGTCACGATGAGCTGGAACGAGAGCGGGATCAGCACGCCGCCGAACGCGCCCTGCAGCGTGCGCGCCAGGATCATCGCGTTGATGTTGGGTGCGATCGAGCAGGCCATCGAGAAGAGCACGAAGCCTGCGGCCCCCACCATCAGCACGCGGCGCACGGTGAAAACCGATGCCAGCCAGGCCGCCAACGGAATGACGATGATCTCCGCGACAAGATAGGCCGTGGTGATCCACGACCCTTCCTCGAAGGTGGCACCCAATGATCCGCGCACATCCGGCAGCGACGCATTGGTGACGTGCACGTTCATGCCCGCCATGAAGCAGCCAACCACGCCACCGATCACTGCGACCCACGCACGCAGTGATACTGCGTCCTCGGCAGGGGTTGCCATGGTGGCGCTCATGGCGCGCGATCCGTGCGCGTGTCGATGGCTGCCACCACCGACATCCCCGGCCGCAGGAACGACAGCTTCGCCTGGCCGGCATCCACGGTGATACGCACCGACATGCGCTGGACGATCTTGGTGAAGTTCCCGGTCGCGTTGTCGGGCGGCAACAGGGCGAACTGTGCGCCGGAGGCAGGGGCGAAGCTTTCCACGCGTCCCTTCAAAGCGCGCCCGCCGAGTGCATCGACCTCGATCTCCACAGGCTGACCCGGCGCCACGCGTTCAAGCTGCACCTCCTTGTAGTTCGCGACGATGTAGATCTGGTCCGGCACGATCGCCATCAGCGGTGCGCCGGCACCCACGTAATCCCCCATCCGCAAGCTGCGTTGACCGACCGTTCCGGCCTGCGGTGCACGGATCACCGTGTGTTCCAGGTCAAGGGTGGCAAGGGCCAGACCTGCCTGGGCCTGCACCAATGCACCCTGCGCCTGGTCAAGCGCGGCGCTCGCGCGCTCACGCTCGGTCACCAGTACCCTGGTGTAAGCCGTGCTCGCAGCCACCGCAGCGCGCGCAGCATCCGTGTTCGCTGCAGTGCGCTGTGCGCTGGCATCTGCGGCTTCCAGGTGCTTCGCATCCGATGCCTGCTGGTCGGCAAGCAGACGTTCCCGGCGATAGGCCTGGGCGGCCTGACGGAGATCTGCCTGGTGCGCCCGCAGATCTGCGGCAGCAGCGGCAATCACGCTCTGCTGCCGCGTGCTCTGCGCGTCGAGGTTGGCGATGGCAGCCTGCTGCGCCCTTACCTGCGCCGTCGCCACTGCGACCGCGCCTTCGGCCTGGAGCAGACGCGAGCGATAGTCCCGATCGTCCAGCGTGGCCAGAATCTCACCCTCGGCCACGTGCTGGTTGTCACGTACCCGGACCGTGGCGATGTAGCCAGCGATTCGTGGATTGACCGTTACGATGTCGGCCCTGACGTAGGCGTTGTCGGTGCTGACCTGGAAGCGGCCTACTGTCCACCAGCGCAGGCCGGCACCGCCGCCGGCCAGGACGAGCAGCACGATTGCGCCGATAACCATGGGCCTGCGCTTCATCCGCAGGAGGGAGCGGGGGGAACCAACGGGTGCGCCGCGTGGAATGTCTGTGTCTGTCATGTCGTCTGTCGGGGGAGTGCGGGGGAAAAGGGTGGATCAGCGCGCGGCGTCATCGCTGCGGGTGATGGTGGGGAGATGCACGGCAGGCGCCTGTTCCCAGCCGCCGCCAAGCGACCGGAACAACGCAATCTGGTCGGCGGCGATCTCCGCCTCGGCGAAGGCGGCCATGGCCTGTGTCTCGATATCGCGGCGCTCCGCCTCGAGCACGTCCAGCTCGCTCGCCGCGCCGGCGTGTCGGCCCACCTGCGCCAGTCGAAGCGCCTCACCGCTCTGCACGGCAGCTGTCTTCAGCGCAGCGTGCTGACGCAGTGCTGCCTGGTAGGTCGCCAGCGCCTGTTTCACGTCTTTCAATGTGGCCAGGATCACCGCATCGAAACGCGCAAGCGCGGCGTGTTCCTGCGCTTCGGCATCGGCGATCTGCGCGCGCGCCGCGCTGCTGTTCGGGAAGCGCCAGGACAAGGCCGGACCCAGGTTCCAGGCAATCGACCCGTGATCGGTCAACCCGCCGGGCGTCGGCGCCGAACTGGCCACGGTGCCCAGAATGGAAACCGTGGGATACAGGCTCGCGGTAGCCACGCCGATCCGCGCGGTGCTGGCTTCCAGCCGGCGCTGTGCCTCCCGGATGTCCGGCCGTCGCTGCAGCAGCGCGGAGACATCACCGATCGGAAGCGGAGTATCAAGCTGCGGAACCGCGACGCAGCTGGTTGCGTCTGCGGGCAGGTCGTCCGGCGTCCTCCCGGTAAGCACAGCCAGTGCATACAGGGCATTCTGCCGACCGGCCTCCAGCGCGGGAATGGCAGCACGGGTGTGCTCGACCAGCGCAGCGGCACGCGCGACATCCAGTGATGTCGCATCCCCCGCATCACGCTGGGCCGTCTTCAGCGCCAGGCTGCGACTGACCAGGGCAAGCGAGCGGCGGGCAATCTCGGCGCGCGAGGCGTAGCCACAACTGTCCACATAGGCGCGCGTGGTTTCGGCGGCAACGACGACCCGCACGCTGTCTTCGGTGGCCTGGATCGCCTCGGCATCCGCCCGCGCCGCCTGGATGGATCGGGCAATCCGACCAAACAGATCCAGGCTCCAACCGGCTGCGAACCCCGCGCCGTAGCGTTGCCCGGTGCGGACTTCGGTCTGCTCCAGTGCGGCCGCGATCTGGTCGCTCATCGTGCTGCCATAGCCGACATCGCTGGACACCATAGTGGTCGGCAGCCGATCACCCTGGCGTTCGCGGAGCACTGCGTAGGCGGACTGCAGGTTGGCCGACGCAATCCGCAGATCGCGATTGTTTTCCAGAGCCTGGATGACCAGTGCATCCAGCGTGGCATCGCCATACAGGCGCCACCATCGGGGCACGGCGGGCGCGCCCGTGATCGCGTCGTTGTCGACGACAGTCATCGGCGGCGGGGCGAGGGTGGAACGCGGCGAACTGCTGGGACCGACCGCGCATCCACACAGTGCGGAAGAGACCAGAAAAGACAACAGCAAAGGACGGAAGACAATCATTGACGGGGTACTTGGGGTGGCGTGTGCCCAGGACACACATCACATCACCCGCCACTCTGTCCTTCTCCCGCCCGCCGGACTACCATCGTCTAGATATGGACAGAAAACGCACTGTCAGGGCGTGCCACGCAACCGAGCGCCCCGTTGCGGCATTGGCCACCCGACATCCTCACGGCGAACACATTGCCGCGCACCGCCATGCGCGCGCGCAGTTGATCCATGCGCTGACCGGGGTGTTGACGGTCATCAGCGCAGAAGGAAGCTGGGTCGTGCCATCCGGCAGGGCCGTGTGGATGCCAGAGAACGTGGAGCATCGGATCCGCATTGCCGGAGATGTCGCGATGCGGACGATCTACGTTGCACCCGGGATACGGCCGGATCTTCCCACCGGTTGCGAGGTCATCGAGGTCTCCGCTCTGCTGCGCGAGGCCATCATCGCTGCCACCGGCATAGCGCTGGACTATCGCGATGGCGGGCGGGACCACCGCATCATGGAACTGATCCTGGACGAGATCGAAGTGGCGCCGCGGCTTGGGCTGCACGTTCCACTACCACGCAACGCACATCTGCTACGTCTGTGCGAATGGATGATCGCCGAGCCTGCCGAGCCTGTAACGCTGGACGACCTGGCCGCACGGATGCACGTCAGCGGGCGGACGGTGGCACGGCTGTTCCACCGCGAGGTCGGGATGAGCTTCGGCGACTGGCGGCGGCGGATGTGCCTACTGCTCAGCCTGCCCCGCCTGGCCTCGGGGGCATCCATCCTGGAAGTATCGCTGGAGCACGGCTATCTGAGCCCCAGCGCCTTCTCGGCGATGTTCCGCCGCTCGCTTGGGGTGTCGCCCACCGAGTACCTGGTTTCCCGAGCATAACCGCGCAGACTGATTCGACGTATTCCCTGCAGTGCGCGCCACCGAAGCGTCTGCTCTTGCCGGTGGCGTCCAGTCTGGCCGGTGTGGATGATGCGGGCCGCCGCCGTCTGCTCCAGCTGCCAGCGGTCCGGATTGCCAAGGCGATATCGAACCACTGCAGAAACGCAGAAGGGCGAGAGCAACCGCGCCCTCGCCCCTCGTTCTTGATCAGCACGTCGTGGAATACACCGTCGTTCCGGCGGTCTGAGGCTTGCCCACTCCATAGCGCGGACACATGGCGGGCAGCACATCACCCGCCAGCCACGTCTGCTCTTACTCCACCGTCACGCTCTTGGCCAGGTTGCGCGGCTTGTCCACGTCGGTGCCGCGTGCCAGCGCGGTGTGGTAAGCCAGCAGCTGCACCGGGATGGTGTGCACCACCGGGCTGAGCACGCCGGCATGGCGCGGCGTGCGGATCACATGCACGCCTTCGGACTCGTTGAAGTTGCTGTCCTGGTCGGCGAACACGAACAGCTCGCCACCACGGGCGCGTACTTCCTGCATGTTCGACTTCACCTTTTCCAGCAGGCTGTCGTTGGGCGCGATCACCACCACCGGCATGTCCTCGTCCACCAGCGCCAGCGGCCCGTGCTTGAGCTCACCGGCCGGGTAGGCCTCGGCGTGGATGTACGAGATTTCCTTCAGCTTGAGCGCGCCTTCCAGGGCGATCGGATAGTGCAGGCCACGGCCCAGGAACAGCGCACTGCTCTTGCGCGCGAAGCGCTCGGCCCATGCGGCGATCTGCGGTTCCATGTTCAACGCATGCTGCACGCTGCCCGGCAGGAAACGCAGCTGCTCCAGGTAGTCTGCTTCCTGCGCAGCATCGACGCGGCCATGCAGCTTGCCCAGCACCACGGTCAGCTGGAACAGCGCGGCCAGCTGGGTGGTGAAGGCCTTGGTCGATGCCACGCCGATCTCGGCGCCGGCGCGGGTGTAGCAGACCAGTTCGCTGGCGCGCGGAATCGCGCTTTCCGGCACGTTGCAGATCGACAGCGTGTGCTTGTGGCCCAGCGACTTGGCGTACTTCAGCGCTTCCATCGTATCCAGCGTTTCGCCGGACTGGGAAATGGTCACGATCAGGTGCTTGGGATTGGCATACGCGGCGCGATAACGGTACTCGCTGGCGATCTCCACGCTGCACGGCAGGCCGGCGATGGCCTCGATCCAGTAGCGCGCGGTCAGGCCCGAGTAGTAGCTGGTACCACAGGCGAGGATCTGCACGCCTTCGATGCCCGACAGCACCGCTTCGGCATTCTTGCCGAACAGTTCGGCCGGGAAGCCACCGGCGTCGATCGCCGCTTCGATGGTGTCACCCAGTGCACGCGGCTGCTCGTGGATTTCCTTCTGCATGAAGTGGCGGTACGGGCCCAGTTCCAGCGAGGCCAGCGAGACATCGGAGAGATGTACATCGCGCTCGATCGGCTGATCGTTGCCATCGAAGATGCTCACCCCATCACGGCGGATCTCGGCGGTGTCGCCCTCTTCCAGGAAGATCACCTTGCGCGTGGCCGACAGCACAGCCGACACGTCGGACGCCACGAAGTTCTCGCCCTCGCCCAGGCCGACCAGCAGCGGGCAGCCCATGCGGGCGCAGACGAAACGTTCCGGCTCGGCACGGCTGATCACGGCCAGTGCATAGGCACCGGTCAGTTCCTTGACCGTGTGCTGCAGCGCGACCAGCAGGTCGTCGCCATTCTTCAGATGGTGGTGGATCAGATGGGCGATCACTTCGGTGTCGGTCTGCGACTCGAAGGCATAACCCAGCGCGCGCAGCTTCTCGCGCTGTTCTTCATGGTTCTCGATGATGCCGTTGTGCACCAGCGCCACGCCATGGCTGATGTGCGGATGCGCGTTCGCCTCGGTGACACCGCCATGGGTGGCCCAACGCGTGTGGCCGATGCCCAGGCTGGCCGTGAAGCCTTCGGCCTCGGCAGCGGTGGCCATTTCAGAGACACGTCCGGTGCGGCGCACGCGGCGCACGTCAGCGCGCTCGGCATGGTCGATCACGGCGATACCGGAGGAATCGTAACCACGGTATTCCAGTCGCTTCAGTCCTTCGATCAGGACCGGCACCACATCCCGTTGGGCGATCGCACCTACGATTCCACACATGTCACGCATTTCCTTGAAGACGGTCGGCGCATTCTAGCCTGCGTGTCCGCCAGCCCCCCCTCCTGTCCGCTTAATGAAAGTGTCCGGAAAGGTGTCCGCGGACACCCGGACAGTAATGACGAATCCGCAAATCATTGATGGAAAAGGAAATAAAGTTGGCACGCTGTGTGCTTTGTGTAGGGCACCACTCTGGCACCACCGACAGGCACGAACCCGATGATCCGCGACACCTCCGCCCAGGACCAGATCGTTTCCTCCGCTTCGGCCAGTGCTCCCAAGGCCGCATGGCACCGTTACCGCTGGCCGGCCCTGGCTGGCATCGCCCTGCTCGCCGGCATCGGCTGGGCCGTGCACGCCTGGTCCAACGCCAGCCGCTCGTTCGACAGCAGCCGGGTGCGCGTGGCCGAAGTGCAGCGCGGCGACCTGGTACGCGACATCGCCGCCGACGGCCGCGTGATCGCCGCCAACAGCCCGGTGCTGTACGCGATCTCCGCCGGCACGGTGGACCTGAAGGTGGTGGCCGGCGACGTGGTCAAGAAGGGCCAGCAGCTGGCGATCATCGACAGCCCCGAGCTGCGCAGCAAGCTGGCGCAGGAGGAGGCCACCCTGGCGGGTCTGGAAGCCGAGGCCAGCCGCGCCAACCTGGACGCCACCCTGGCCCGGGCCAAGTCACGCAAGGAAACCGATCAGGCCAGCATCGAGCGCCAGGCCGCCGACCGCGACCTGCAGCGCTATCAGCGCGGCTTCGATGGCGGTGCGGTGCCGCAGATCGATCTGGCCAAGGCCCAGGACACCCTGAAGAAGGCCGACATCAGCCTGGCCAATGCCACCACCGATGCACGCCTGCAGAGCCAGGGCGCGGATCTGGACGCACGCAACAAGCGCTTGCTGGCCGATCGCCAGAAGGCCGTGGTGGCCGAAGTGCAGCGCCAGGTGGACGCCCTGACCCTGCGCGCACCATTTGATGGCCAAGTCGGTCAGGTGCAGGCCACCCAGGCCACCAACCTTGCCGCCAACGCACCGGTGCTGGGCGTTGTCGACCTGTCCAAGTTCGAAGTCGAGATCAAGGTGCCGGAGAGCTTCGCGCGCGACCTGGCGATCGGCATGCCGGCGCAGCTGACCGGCGGCAACGGCCAGCCGTTCCCGGGCGAGATCAGTGCGGTGTCGCCGGAAGTGGTCAATGGCGAAGTCAACGCACGCGTCCGCTTTGCTGCGGCCCAGCCGGAAGGCCTGCGCCAGAGCCAGCGGATGTCGGTGCGGGTACTGCTGGATACCCGCAAGAACGTCATGAAGGTCGAGCGTGGCCCGTTCGTGGAACAGGGCAACGGCGTGGCGTACGTGATGGATGGCCGCACCGCGGTGCGCCGTCCGATCGAACTGGGCGTCAGCAGCCTGGGCGAAGTGGAAATCAAGTCGGGTGTGCAGCCGGGAGACCGCATCGTGGTCTCGGGCAGCGACCTGTTCAAGGACGCCGAACGCGTCTCCGTCAACTGACAACTCATACATCCTGGAGAGAGGACACCCCATGTACATGCTCGAAATGCGTTCGGTCGCCAAGGTCTTCCGTACCGAACAGGTGGAAACCCACGCGCTGCGTTCACTGGAACTGCAGGTCAAGGAAGGTGAGTTCGTCGCCGTCACCGGCCCGTCCGGCTCCGGCAAGACCACCTTCCTCAACATCGCCGGCCTGCTGGAAACCTTCACCAGCGGCACCTACATGCTGGATGGCCAGGACGTCAGCAAGCTTGGCGACGATGCGCGCAGCCGCCTGCGCAACCAGAAGATCGGCTTCATCTTCCAGGGCTTCAACCTGATTCCGGACCTCAACCTGTTCGACAACGTGGACGTGCCGCTGCGCTACCGCAAGATGAGCGCCGGCGAGCGCCGCGAGCGCATCGAGAAGGCGCTGAGCCAGGTCGGCCTGGGTTCGCGCATGAAGCACTACCCGAACGAACTCTCCGGCGGCCAGCAGCAGCGCGCGGCGATTGCCCGTGCCCTGGCCGGCAGCCCCCGTCTGCTGCTGGCCGACGAACCGACCGGCAACCTGGACACGCAGATGGCGCGCGGGGTGATGGAACTGCTGGAGGAGATCAACGCCGCCGGCACCACCATCGTGATGGTCACCCACGATCCGGAACTGGCCGCACGCGCGCAGCGCAACGTACACATCGTCGACGGCCAGGTCACCGACCTGGTGCGCGAGCCAGTGCTGGCCACCCCACGTCGCATCGTCGCCGTCAACGAGTGAGGGCACGACCATGTTCGCCTACTACGCCCGACTGGCGGTGCGCAGCTTCCGCCGCAACAAGGTACTGACCGCGCTGATGGTGGTGGCCATCGCGCTGGGCATCGGTGCTTCGATGACCACCCTGACCGTGTTCCATGTGCTGTCCGGCGATCCGATCCCGGACAAGAGCGATCGCCTGTTCTACGTGCAGGTCGATCCGCGCCCGCGTTCGGGTTACCTGACCGGCGAAGAGCCGGAGACCCAGATGACCCGTTTCGATGCCGAAACGCTGCTGCGCGAGAAGCGTGGCGAGCGCCAGGCGATGATGAGTGCCGGCGATGTGACCGTCGAACCGGAAGGCAGCACGTTGAAGCCGTTCAACATCGATACGCGCTGGACCTCGGCCGATTTCTTCCCGATGTTCAACGTGCCGATGCTGTATGGCCGCGCCTGGACGGCCAGCGACGATGACGGCCGCGCCCGCGTAGTGGTGCTGTCCAAGGTGATCAACGACAAGCTGTTCCAGGGTGCCGACAGTGTCGGCCGCGAGATCCGTGTCGATGGCCACTCGCTGCGGGTGATCGGCGTGATGGACACCTGGAATCCGGAACCGCACTTCTTCGACCTGACCGTGGGCAACTACGGCCGCGAAGAGGATCTGATGATGCCGCTGTCCACCGCAATGGACCTGAAGTTCGGCAGCAACGGCAACATGAACTGCTTCCGCGACGGTGCTCCCGACGATGACAGTAATTCGATCAACGCACCGTGCACCTGGATCCAGTACTGGGTGGAGCTGGACCCGTCCAAGGCCGAGGACTATCGCCGCTACCTGGTCAACTATTCGGACCAGCAGCGTGCTGCCGGCCGTTTCGAGCGTCCGGCCAACGTGCGCCTGCGCACCGTGATGGAGTGGCTGACCTTCAACAACGCAGTGCCCAGCGACGTGCGCCTGCAGATGTGGCTGGCGCTGGGTTTCCTCGGTGTGTGCCTGGTCAACACCGTCGGCCTGCTGCTGGCCAAGTTCCTGCGCCGCAGCGGTGAAATCGGCGTGCGTCGCGCACTGGGCGCCAGCCGCGGGCAGATCTTCCTGCAGTGCCTGGTCGAAGCGGGTGCGGTGGGCGTAGTCGGTGGCGTGCTCGGTATCGGGCTGGCGCTGCTGGGCCTGTACGCGGTACGCCAGCAGCCGGTGGACTACGCCAAGCTGGCCCACCTGGACGGCAGCATGCTGCTGCTCTCCCTCGGCCTGACCCTGCTCGCCAGCATCGCTGCCGGTTTCCTGCCCGCCTGGCGCGCGATGCAGGTCACCCCGGCCATCCAGCTCAAGTCGCAGTAAGCACCAGAACGAGGACTTCCCATGGACATCCGCCCCATCCTCAGCACTCTGCGCCGGCACAAGACCGCAGCCGCATTGATCGTGCTGGAAATCGCCCTGACCTGCGCCATCGTCTGCAATGCCCTGTTCCTGGTCACCCAGCGCGTGGAAAAGATCAGCCAACCCAGCGGTCTGGTCGAGAACGAACTGGTCATGGTCCGGGTCAACGGCATCGGCAAGCAGACCAACGCCATGGCCCGTACCAACGAAGACCTGGCGTCGCTGCGTGCGATCCCCGGCGTGACCAACGTGACCAAGGTCAACCAGCTGCCGTTCCGCCGCAATTCGAGCAACACCAGCATCTCGCGCGAACGCGAACAGGAACGCCCCACCGCCTTTGTATCCATGTACATGTTCAGCGAGAACGCTCTGCCGACGCTGGGCCTGCAGCTGGTCGCCGGCCGCGACTTCCTGCCCAGCGAGTACATCGACTACGAGGAGGCGCAGAAGAATCCCAAGCCTGACCGCGCCTCACCGGTGATCATCAACCAGCAGGTCGCCGCCAAGATGTACCCGGACCAGAGCGCGCTGGGCAAGACGTTCTACATGGGCAACCAGGGCCTGCATGTGGTCGGCGTGGTCGCGCACCTGGCGACACCGACCGACTACAACGACAACAGCACCTTGTCGATGATGCTGCCGGTGCGTACCGACTTCACCCGCGGGCCGTACATGCTGCGGACCTCTCCGGAGCGCCGCGATGAAGTGTTGAAGGGCGCGCTGGCCGCGCTGGAGCACAACGACCCCAACCGCCTGGTGCGCGAGAAACTGACCTACCAGGAACAGCGCGCCGACTACTTCAAGAACGACCGCTCCATGGTCGGCCTGCTGGTCACCGTGTGCATCGCACTGCTGGTGGTCACCGCACTAGGCATCGTCGGCCTGGCCAGCTTCTGGGTGCAGCAGCGCAGCAAGCAGATCGGTATCCGCCGCGCATTGGGCGCCACCCGCGGCCAGATCCTGCGCTACTTCCAGACCGAAAACTTCCTGCTGGCCACGCTGGGCATCGTGCTGGGCATGCTGGCGGCCTATGCCATCAACCTGGCACTGATGAACATGTACGAGCTGCCGCGCATGCCGCTGCTGTACCTGCCGCTGGGCGCGGCAGCTCGTACATGTTCATCAGTGCCAGGGTGATGGCATAGGCCGCCAGCATGCCCAGCACGATGCCCAGCGTGGCCAGCAGGAAGTTTTCGGTCTGGAAGTAGCGCAGG
>NZ_QAIJ01000257.1:0-1178 GCF_003060985.1 Stenotrophomonas sp. HMWF023 | reverse complement strand
CCCAGTGCTGCCCCCGGGCCACCGGCGCCGTCGGTCACCGGCAGGTTGCCCTTGATGTAGGCGTCGATGCACGAGGCGACGAAGGCCTGGCGATTGGCCGGCTGCGCCGCGCTGGAGAAGCCGCGCGACCAGGTCCAGCCACCCAGCGAGATCAGCACCTTCATGCCCGGGTACTTGGCCTTGAGCTGCTTGAGCTGGTTCCAGTTGCCGCGCAGCGGCTGGTCCCAGGTATCGGCGCTGCCGCTCACGCTTTCGCCGGCACCGAAGGCCTTGCTGTAGTCGGCGAAGGCATCGCCACCGGCACCGCTGTTCGGGTCTGATGCCTGGGTGATGCCCACTTCGCAGCGGTTGTTGCGCACGTTGCCGAAGGCGTAGTTGATGTGGGTCAGGCGCGCGGCCGAACCGCTGCTGTCGATGTTCTTGACCCGGTAGTTGCGGCCATAGATGCCCCACTGGGTGAAGTAGCCGATGACCCGCTTGCCGGTGGTGCCACCGTCGCCGGCCAGGGTGCTGGCGGTCACCGCCGTGCCCTGTGCCGATGCATTGCTGGCGTTGTCGCGGGCGCGCACGCGGTAGCTGTAGCTGGTGGAGGCGGTCAGTCCGCCATCGACATAGCTGGCGCTGGACGGTGAACCGACCAGGCTGCCGTTGCGGTACACGTCGTAGCCGGCCAGGCCGCTGCCACCGGTGTTGTCGGTGGACGGGCTCCAGCTCAGCGCGATGCTGTTGGCGGTGCGGGTGCCCACGGCCAGGCCGCCGGGCACGCTGGGTGCGGTGGTATCGCCACTGGCCGCGTTGACGGTGATGGTGATGTTCGCGGTGCTGGCGGTGGCGTTGTTGTTGTCGGTGGCGACCGCGCGCAGGGTGTGGCTGCCGGCGCTGGCGTTGGCCCAGCTGGCGCTGTACGGCGCGCTGGTGTCGACGCCCAGCGAACTGCCATCGCGGAAGAACTCGACCTTGCTGACGCTGCCGTCCGGATCGCTGGCATTGGCGGTCACGTTGACCGTGCTGCCGGCGCTGAAGGTGGCGCCGTTGGCCGGCGAGGTCAGGCTGACCACTGGCGGCTGGTTGACCCCGCTGCCATCGCAGGCGCCGAGGTTGGTGTAGTAGGGCGCCCCGGCCGGATGGTCCGGCGGTGCGTTCCAGATGTCCTGGTTCGCCCGGTAGAGGACGCCTCC
>NZ_QAIJ01000256.1:0-1109 GCF_003060985.1 Stenotrophomonas sp. HMWF023 | reverse complement strand
GATGTTCGGCGTCGGCCTGCACTTCTCGCTGAAGGACCTGATGGCGGTCAAGGCAATCGCCATTCCCGGCGCCATCGGCCAGATCCTGGTCGCTACCCTGCTCGGCTGGGGCTTGGCGGCATTGATGGGCTGGCCGGTCATTCATGGCGTGGTGTTCGGTTTCGCGCTGGCCACGGCCAGTACCGTGGTGCTGCTGCGCGCGATGGAAGAGCGCCGCCTGCTGGAAACCCAGCGCGGCAAGATCGCAGTCGGCTGGCTGATCGTCGAAGACCTGGCCTGCGTGCTGGCACTGGTGATGATGCCGGTGATGGCCGGCGTGTTCGGGCCCGACGCGGCCAATGAACACCACACCATCGGCAGCGTGCTGGCCAGCATCGGCTGGACGTTCGTGCAGCTGGGCCTGTTCGTAGCGGTGATGCTGGTGGTCGGCCGCCGGGTCATTCCGTGGATCCTGGAGCGCATCGCCGGTACCGGCTCGCGCGAACTGTTCACCCTGTCGGTGCTGGCGATCGCGCTGGGCGTGGCGTTCGGCTCGGCCATGCTGTTCGGCGTATCGTTCGCGCTGGGCGCGTTCTTCGCCGGCATGCTGCTCAATGAATCCGAACTCAGCCACAAGGCGGCCAGCGATTCACTGCCGCTGCGCGACGCCTTCGCGGTGCTGTTCTTCGTCTCGGTGGGCATGCTGTTCAATCCCAGCATCCTGATCGAACACCCCTGGCAGGTGCTGGCCACCGCCGGCATCATCATGTTCGGCAAATCGGCGGCGGCGTTCTTCATCGTGCGCGCGTTCGGCCATCCCACCGGCACTGCGTTGACGATCTCGGCCAGCCTGGCGCAGATCGGCGAGTTTGCCTTCATCATCGCCGGCCTCGGCGTGACCCTGAAGATCCTGCCGCCCACCGGCCAGGCGCTGGTGCTGGCCGGCGCGCTGATCTCGATCATGCTCAATCCGCTGGTGTTCGGCCTGCTCGACCGCTGGCTGCTGAAGCACCAGGAAACCACGCCCACGGCGGTGGAGACCGAGCTGCCACCCGGGCCGTCGCTGGACCTGCATGACCATGCCATCGTCATCGGCTACGGCCGCGTCGGCAGTGCGCTGGCACAGGTAC
>NZ_QAIJ01000034.1:0-3399 GCF_003060985.1 Stenotrophomonas sp. HMWF023 | reverse complement strand
CCAAAAGGCCGATCGGATCACTCTGAGAGTAGCGGCCCACCTTCGGGTCATACTCACGCTGGTAGTTATAAAACATCCCACTCGCGTCTGTAGCCTGCTGCCCCGGGAAACGCAGCGCCAGTTCGAACGCCACACCATCCCCATCGGGATCATTGGCCGGCGCCTGATCGCCAAACACCTCGCTCTTGCTGCTCCACTCCCAGATCGCAACATCCCTCACCGGATCGATCACCACGCGCGGCGTACCCAGGTGATCGGGCTGGATGTAGGCGAGCTCCGGTACTCCAGCGCCCGGCACATTGGTCAGCGCCACTGGGTAGTTGTCCAGCCAGATCGCCTGCTGCTGAGCCTGACCCGTGGCCGAATAGTTGCCCAGCCACTGGCCGGTCTCGTCATAGACCGTGATCTGGGCATCTCCGCCTTCCGGTGCTCGCAGTACGCGCTCGCCGCGATGGTTGTAGCCGTAGCGTTCGGCCACCGCGCCACCCACCTTGACCGCATTCATGCGATTGGCGTTGTCGTAGGTGAAGGCCTTGCTACCGACGCTGGTCGTGTTGCCTGCCGCGTCGTGGTTGCGAGCCTCTCCGCCTACGGCCACCAGACGATGGCTATCAGCCGGATAGCTATAGGTCGACGTGCCAGCCGAAGTGGTCAGCGAAGTGCGATTGCCCGTGGCGTCATAACCGTAGGTTTCGATCGGCGTACCGGTCGGGCCGTCCTGGGTCTGGGTCAGGCGCCCAAGTGCGTCGTACGCGTACTTGGCCTGCACGACGGTGCCTACACCATTCTTCAATTCGGTGATCGAACCCATCGGGTCATAGCCAAAGCCTAGGGACAGGCCACCAGCAGCCGGGTCGTGTACGGCCTTCGGGCGGTAGTCCAGATCCAGGGGACGCTGCAACTGGCGGCCATTGCCGTAGTTCCAGCCGGTGGCTGGGCCGAAGGCCGCATAGGTGACCCCGTTGACCACCACATGTCGCGCCTGCCCCGGACGGGTCAGGCCAATCTGGCTGATGCGGCCCAACGTATCGCGCACATAGTCAGCCACGCTGCCATCCGGATACGTCAGCGATGTGAGGCGACCGGACTTGCTATAGGCGTAGCGCAGGGTGCTGGCGACCCCATTCACAGTCTGCACCTTGCGGGTGACCTGGCCGAAGCGGTCATGGCAATAGATCGTACGTCCACCATTGTGCAGCACTTCGGACAACCGGCCCTTCGCGAAGCGCTCGTCGCTTGCACACACTGCCGGGGCCACGTCGTAGTGATAGCCCGCGTCCATGTTGGGGTCGGGGTAAGCCACACCCACCAGACGATTGAGCGCGTCATAGCTGTAGGTCGCGGTAATGCCACGCGCATCGGTGCGCGTTTTGCGGTTCCCTGCACTGTCTACAGTGAAGCCGGTGCCTCCGCTATCCGGGCTGACCTGACCCGTCAGGTCGCCAAAGCCGTTGTAGGCATAGGTGGTATGCAAGCCATTGGGGTCGATGACCTGCTCGATCTGGCCATCAGGCGCATAGTCGTAATGGAGTGTTTCGCCGATCCCACCTGCGTCCCTCACCTGCACCTTGGGCTGCCCCGCACCATCAAAGGTGCTGGTGGACACCACGCCCAATGGACTTTGCACTTCCAGCACATTGCCATTGGCATCGTAGCGATAGTTTGTCGCCTGCCCCTGCGCCCCTGTCTGACGTGTCATGCGGCTGGCGGTATCGAACTGGCGATCCGTAAATCGCTTCAGTCCGCCGCCGGCGTCGAGGACTTCTTCGCGAACCCGATTCCCCGCAGCGTCAAGGGTGTAGACAATACGATTCCCTGCAGCGTCCTCGATTCCCGCCAGGCGATCGGCCGTGTCATACACCATCCGGATCCATACCCCATCGGGCCCGATGATCCGAGTCCGCTTCCCGGTCGAACTGTATTCGTACAGCGTGATGCGATCATGGGCCGATGATTCCCCCTTGATCGTCTCAGTCAGTATTCGGCCGCCACCATCGAAGAGCCGTTCGGTTTCGACACCATCGACTCCACGGGTGAGCACCGCATTTCCCAGCGCGTCATATTCCAGAATTTCCGCACGCTGGCCCAGCGCATTAACGATGGCACGCAGGTCACCTTTCCTGTAGGAGCAGGCGCCGCCCGTCTCACATGTGGCGTCATTGGCCGCATAGTACTCGAACTGCGTGGTATGACCTGCCGCGTCCGCGCTTGAGCGCTGCAAGCCAACAATGGGACAGAGCGAAGCATTCGTCGCAACGTCGGCAGCCGTGCAATAGGTGTTGGCCATCTGCCTTACGTTGGCGGGAGCGGTTTGCAGCGAGCCGCATACGTAATCAGTACGCTGCACTGCATCGTACTCGCATACATAGAGATCGCGCCCCTGTGCATCCGGCACCCTTCGAGTGAGTGACACGAGTTGTTCACCGTCGGCGGTCTTCTGACCGACCCGGTCCTCGACCACGCGGTTAGCTGCGTCGCGCGTGGTCCTTGTCACCCGTCCCAGTGCCTCTTCGGTAGTCACCTGTTCTTGGGAGTGGCTGCCATTGTTGTTGTCGAAATATGCGTAGGTGACACGATTTCCCATTGCATCCTGGGCATAAGATCTGCGGCCGCTGGGCAGAAATCCGAACGAAGCACTGCCGCGGGAATCGGATGTCTGGGTGATCTGCCGGTAATTTGGTCCGCCAACAAGATGCTGACGGACCTCGCCCAGGCTGTTCACCGAGGTCGCCGATCCATCAGCGTTGTAACTGATGCCCAAGGCATCCACAGGCGCCCCGGAGGCCCACAGATGACTTCCAGTAACTTTGGCTTGCTCATTATAGGAGAAAGTCGCGTAGCGCTCGCTGCCCTCGATGATCCCGGTCAGCAGATTGCGGCTGTCTGCAGGAGCGAGTCCCGGCTCGGCATACAGATACTGCCGTGATGATCCGTCTGGCCTGATCACATGGGTGAGGTTGCCGGACGCGTCGTAGCTGTATCTGGCCATCGATCCATCAGGCAGCTCAATGGACACAAGCCTGCTCTTTTCATATGCGAAATGGAGAGCTCGCCCAAGCCCGTCAACGGCGCGCACCAGCCTTCCGTCGTCATCATGCTCCAGAGTGACGGAGTACTGCGGGTCGGGGTGAACGATCGCGATGAGCTGACCCCACCTGTCGAACCGCCGCGTAGTGCCATTCGACTCGACCAGTTTGTATCCTCCGTTATCCAGAGGCGTCAGCGTTTCGTCAGCGGCGCGCTCACCACGCCCCTGGCGGTAGGTCTCCAGGTAGCCTGACTCTGTAAATCGACTGTAGCCCCACGCTGAGGTCAAACGCCCCATATACGTGTGCGTCCAACTGCCCCCCAAATCGGGCGACACCTGCACTTGTCCGAGCGAGTGGTAGGAACGTACAA
>NZ_QAIJ01000255.1:15491-26304 GCF_003060985.1 Stenotrophomonas sp. HMWF023 | reverse complement strand
GCATCCATGCGGCTGACACCCCGCAATCCGACACCGCCCCACCTTCGACAGTTTTCTGGTGTCTGATGGACCCATCCCATGCTGGATGAATCTCCATCGAAATCTAATATTTCGACAATTGAACGAAGAGCATCCACGCATGGCGTGGATCTACGTGTCGACCAAGGTCGACACCTACCAAGAGCAGGTCATGTCATCCGGGCAGATCGCGGAGATCTGTCGAAGGCGGGGTGGGTCCGGTTGCGGGGGTGTCCGCGGCATGGATGCCGCGGCCAAGCCCCCAAGGACGGGTTTACGGCGTCCCCCGCAACCGGACCCACCTCGCCATCCCACGGGTAGCCCGCTTTTGACGTTGACGTTGACGTTGATTCGGCGGGTGCCGGGCGCAGCCCGGCCGAACCCCCTTCAATCCTGACCGGTGTCATCCAGGCTGATGATTCCGCGGCGCAGCGCCTGGGTTACCGCGTGGGTGCGGTCGCCGACGCCCAGCTTGTCCATCAGGCTTTTCATGTGCGCCTTCACCGTCTGCTCGGAAATCTGCATGCGTTCGCCGATGCGCTTGTTCGACAGGCCGCCGGCCACGTGGCGCAGTACTTCGGTTTCGCGCGGCGACAACCGGTCTTCCACTACATGTGCGGCGATGCTGGCCGCCACCTGTGCCGGTATCGGTGCGCGGCGGCCGCTGGCCACCGTGCGGATGGTGTCCACCAGTTCGTGGCGCAGCGTGTCCTTCAACAGGTAGGCGCTGGCGCCGGCCTGCAGGGCGCGCACCGCACGCACATCACCGCGGTAGGTCGTCAGCACGATGATGCGTGCACGTGGATCAAGCGCGCGGATCCGCACGATCGCTTCCACGCCGTCCATGCGTGGCATCTGCAGGTCCATCAGCACCACATCCGGTTGCAGCTGCTGGTAGCGGGCAAGCGCCTCTTCGCCATCGGCGGCTTCGCCGAGCAGGCGCAGGTCTGCGTGCGTACTCAGCAGTGCCGCCAGGCCATCGCGCAGCAGGGGATGGTCATCAACCACCAGCACGCCGATGGGAGGAAGGGATTCAGTCATGGGTGGGTCTGCTCCAGGGCCAGCGCCAGCGCGAGGGACGGCGGTGATACAGGCGACGGGCCGGCACGGACAGCGCCACTTCAGTACCCAGTCCCGGACGGGTCCACAGCTGCAGTTCCGCGCCCAGCCGCTGTGCGCGCTCGCGCATGCCCTGCATGCCCCAGTGACCGCGGCCGGCATCCTGGTCGGCAATGCCGACACCATCATCGCGTACGTGCAGCAGGAAACAGCGGGTGCCGTAGGACAGTTCCACCTCGATGGCACTGGCCTGTGCATGCCGCAACGCGTTGCGGATGGCCTCGCGCCCGATCAGGAACACTTCTTCGGCGGCATCGGTCTGCAGGGGCGGGGGGCTACCTTCCACGGTCAGGCGCAGCGGGTTGGTGCCTTGGCCCGCGTATTCGGCGTGCACATCGGCCAGCGCCGAGGCGAGGTCGCGACCGGCAAACGGTCCGTCGCGTAGTGCGTTGACCCGCTCCCGGCCTTCGGCAAGATTCTGTTCGGCCAACTGCATCGCCGCCTCCAGCTGGGTACGCACCGGCTCCGGTGTCTGTGCGGACTGGCTGATGGCATGCAGCCGCAGGATGAGCCCCTGGCTGCCCTGCAGCAGGGTGTCGTGCAGGTCGCGTGCGATGCGTTCGCGCTCGCCGTTGCGCTCCTGCAGGCGCGCGCGGAACAGCATTGCGAGCTGGCCGCTGCGGATGCGGATGGCCAACATCAGCGCGCCCAGCACCAGCACCACGCACAACAACTTGAACCAGGTGCTCTGCAGGAACGTGGGCGCGATCCGGAAGTTGCGGATCGCTGGCGCGCGGCTCCAGATGCCGTCCTCGTTGGCGGCTTCCACCTCGAAGCGGTAATGACCCGGTGCCAGATTGGTGTAGTAGGCGCGCGTGCTGCCACCGGCGTCCTGCCAGCCTTCGTCCACGCCGGACAGGCGGTAGCGGTAGCGGTTGCGCTCGGGCCGCGCCAGCGACAGCGCGACATAGTCGATCTGCAGCTGGGAGGTTCCGGCCGGCAGGCGCAGCCCCTCCTGCAACGGCGTCTGGGTGGTGCCATACAGCACGTCGCCGATGCGCACCCCAGGCGCCATGGTGTTGATGTGCGGCTGCAGGGTGTCCAGCCACGCCAGGCCCTGGTTGGTGGCCAGCCACAGCAGGCCGTCGGCGGCTAGTACGGCGGTCGGGATGGGGCCGCTCTGCAGAGCAATGCCGGGCATGCCATCGACGGCATCGAACAGGCGCGGGGCAACGGGCTGGCCGTCGCGCAGTGCGCTGCGCAGGGTAGCGACTTCGAGCCGCACCAGGCCGCGGCTGCCGTTGAGCCAGAGCCGCCCCTGCGCATCGGCGACCATGCCGGTAATGCCTTCGAGGATGCCGGTGGTGTTGGTGCGCACGGGCAGGAACCGGCCGTTGCCGAGGCGCGCGGCCAGGCCCGCCTCACCGGCAACCAGCAGTAGATCGTCATGCTGCAGCAGCGCGGTTATCGGGCCGACCGACAGCCCCTGTTCCGCGCCGAACGTGCTGATCGATGCGGCATCCAGGCGGCGCAGCGTGCCGTCGGAATAGCCAAGCAGCAGTGCGCCGTTGCTGGCACGCGCCAGCGACGAGCAGGCCTGCTCGGGCAGCCGTGTCTCGCGTCGCCAGCGGTCATCCGCGTACTGCAGCACCGCCTGCTCGCCGGCGCAGACCCAGGCCTGGTCATCATCGGCAAACAGCAGGGCATGCAGGGGCTGGCCGGTGAACGGTGCGGGTAGTGGAATGCGCGTGGTGTGGCCGCCCACCGTGCGCGCGAGGTTGATCCAGTCGAACTGCCAGACCGGCGTGGGCGCTCGCTGCGCGGCGGCCTGCAATTGCGCCGCGCTTCCGGCCAGCAGCGGGCGCTGCAGGTCGAACAACTTGAGGTCTTCGCCGTAGCCGTACACGCGGCCGTCGCTGCCACGTACCAGCGAGCGGTAAGGATCGCTGGGGCCGACGGCCAGCGTCTGCACGCTGCGGGCGCGGAAGCGGTTGAGGCCGAGGTTGGTGCCGACCCACAGGTTGCCTTCGCGGTCAGCGATGACCGGCACCGCCGAGGTCGCGGTGAGGCCCTGCGGTGTGTCGAAGCGCTCGATGCGCACGGCCTGCTGGCCATCGAAGGTGACGCGGGCGACGCCACCGTGCGGGCTCAGCGTGGCCCACAGTGCGCCATCGGCGGTGAACTGCAGCCGCGCGGCCACCAGGTCCGGCATGCGCCGCGCTTCACGTTCGCTGGGGGGCAGCAGCCCCTGCGCGTTGGCCAGTGGCGAAGTGCCGCGAATGCGGTCGGCCAGCCAGATCTCGCCCTGCGGACTTTCCGCCAGGGTCGCCATCTGCGAGACGGCGATGCCGGTGTTCTCAAATGCGGTCTTTCCCGCCGCGCGCTTCCAGATGTGCAGGTCGGCCAGCACCCAGAAGGTGTCGTAGCTGTCCTGCAGCAGCCATTGCACACGACGTTGTGGCACGCCTTCATCGGCGGCCGGAGCCTGCCAGCGTTGCCCGTCGAACCTGCGCAGGCCACCATTGACTGCGGCCCACAGGCGTCCGTTGTGGTCATGCGCGAAGCGCGGGACCACGCCCACCGGCACGCCCTGCGCTCGCCCGAAACTGCGCAGCCGCTGCGGCGAGAACTGGCTGATGCCGGCCTGGAAATAGCCGATCCACAGGCCGTCACCCTCGCCGTCGAGGCCGAGCGTGACCATGTTGGTGGAGGGGAAGCTGGCACCTGCCGGAGCCGTCTGCCGTTCGAAACGGCGACCGTCGAAGCGGTACAGGCCCGAGCCGGTCGCCAGCCACAGCATGCCTTCGCGATCCTGGGCGATGTCCCAGATATCGCCGGGCGCCCCTTGGCCCACCCGCCACGCGGTGTGCTGGTAGCCGGGCATGCCGTCGCTGATCACCGGATGCTGTGCAGCGAGCACGGGCAGGGCGATCCATAACAGCAGGCACGACAGCAGCGCCGGCAGGCGACGCGGGAGAGGGAAGATGTGGCCACGCATGGGGCTCATTCTGGCAGGTGCGGGGCAGGCGCAGGTGACCCGAATGGGGTAGGCGCGATGCAGCGGTGTCGGCTATCACGCCGACATGGAAGAGGGAGGCCGGCGATGCAGCGCTTGTATGTGATGTTTCCCGATCGCGGCCCGGGCCTGGGATTGTTGTGGCTGAGAGTGTGCGTGGCCAGCGCGCTGTTGCTGCCAGGCACTGCTGCAGGTGGGTCGTGGTGGCTGTGCCTGGCGGCAACGGGCTTGCTGTTGCCCGGGCTGTTGACGCCGTTGGCGGTCGCGCTGGCGGTGCCGGGGCTCTACTGGCAGGGCGCGGCGTTGCCATGGTCGCTGCTGCCGTTGGCACTGTTGCTGCTGGGGCCAGGCGCCTATTCGCTCGACGCGCGCCTGTTCGGCCGGCGACGGTTGCGACGACCGCCTCCCCCGATCGGGTGAGTGTTGACCTCGACCGTTGGGGGTAGGGCGCCGACGGCTGGCGCCGCACCATGGGCCACCCCCGCTGCGGCGCCCGAGCATGGTTACCGTTCTTTCGCCCGCCCAGCCCATGCCCATGCTGGCGCCCCAGCAGTCGGCCGCCCTGCAGCGTGCGCTGCGCTACATCGATGAGCACCTGTCGCAGCCGCTGCGGGTCACCGAGCTGGCCGAGGTCGCCTGCGTCAGCCGTTTCCATCTGGTGCGCCTGTTCCGCAGTGGCACCGGTGCCAGCCCGCTTCGCTACGTGCGTCGACGGCGCATTGAACGTGCGCGGCAGCTGCTGGCGACCCACGGGCAGTCGATGACCTGCCTGGCCCAGCACCTGGGCTTTTTCGACCAGAGCCATTTCGTCCGCAGCTTCCGCGCCGAGACCGGCTGCAGCCCCGGCCAGTATCTGGCCGGCGATGCGGCGCTCGCCCTTCCCCTTGTTGTTTCCTCCACTGGAGTCCACCCATGAGCCTCGCCACCGCCACCCCCGCCAACGCACTGCTGTCACCCATCGATCACGCCCTGATCCTGATCGACTTCCAGTCGCAGATGGCGTTCGCCACCCACACCATCGACATCTCCGCGCTGCGCAACAACGTGTCGTTGATCAGCAAAGGCGCAAAGGGCTTCAACGTGCCGGTGCTGCTGACCACGGTGGCCGAGAAGTCGTTCTCCGGCCCGATGTTCCCGGAGCTGCCGGTGATCTTCCCGGGACAGGCGGTGTTCGATCGCACGTCGATGAACACCTGGGAAGACCAGCCGGTGATCGATGAGGTGAACCGCATCGGCAAGCGCCGGCTGGTGCTGGCCGGGCTGTGGACCAGCGTCTGCATCGTCGGCCCGACGCTGTCGGCGCTGGAGCAGGGGTTCGAGGTGTACGTGATCACCGATGCCTGCGGCGATGTGAGCGAAGAGGCGCACGAACGCGCGATCACCCGCATGGTGCAGGCCGGTGCAGTGCCGATCACCAGCGTGCAGTACCTGCTGGAACTGCAGCGCGACTGGGCGCGCGGTGAAACCTACGACCTGACCACCGGTATCGCCCGCGACCATGCGGGCGGCTATGGCGTCGGCATCCAGTACGCCAAGACCATGTTCGGCGCGCAGGAAGGCGGGCACTGAGCGTGCGCGATGGCCATGGCCTCGACCTGGCCTTGCTGATCCTGCGGGTGGCGGCGGGAGGATTCCTGCTGCCGCACGCGCTGGGAAAACTGTTCGGCTGGTTCAACGGGCCTGGCCTGGCAGGTCTTGCCGGCGAACTGCGTGGCTTCGGCCTGCCTGCGGCGGCGCCGCTGCCACTGCTGCTGGCGCTGCTGCAGGTGGTGGCCGGCACCGCGGTGATGCTGGGCTGGCAGACCCGGATCGCCGCGCTTGTGGCTGCCGCGTTCATCGCCTTCACCGCACTGCTGGCGCTGCCCAAAGGATGGTTCTGGATGCGCGGCGGTGCCGAATATCCGTTGTTGTGGACGCTGGCGTTGCTGGCCATCGCCCTGGCCGGGCCCGGCGCGTGGGCGGTGGATGGCCTGGTTCTTTCTGGAGACATCGCATGAGCAACGAACCTCAAGATCCTGGCCGCCGCAACGTGGTGCTGGCCACCGGTGCCGCCCTGGCGCTGGGCCTGGCTGGTGGCACCGCCGCGGCCATCGAATCCCCTTCCAAGGAGCGTCGCATGAGCACGCTGGTCATCCGCAACGCACGCATCACCACGCTCGACCCGCAGCAACCGCATGCGCAGGCATTGGCCGTGCAGGAGGGGCGCATCGTCGCCGTCGGCAGCGATGAACAGATCATGCGCGACTGGGGCAGCGAAGCCACCCTCATCGATGCACAGGGACGGCGCCTGGTGCCGGGTCTCAATGACAGCCATACGCACCTGATCCGCGGCGGCTTGAACTACAACCTGGAGCTGCGCTGGGACGGCCTGCGCTCGCTGGCCGATGCGATGGCCATGCTGAAGGCGCAGGTTGACCGCACGCCCGCACCGCAGTGGGTGCGTGTGGTCGGTGGATTCACCGCTACCCAGTTCACCGAGAAGCGCCTGCCGACCCTGCAGGAACTGAACGACATCGCCCCGGATACGCCGGTGTTCCTGCTGCACCTGTATGACCGCGCGCTGCTCAACCGCGCGGCGCTGCGTGCCTGCGGCTACACCAAGGAGACCCCGGACCCGCCTGGCGGGCAGATCGTGCGCGATTCGCTGGGCAACCCGACCGGCCTGCTGCTGGCCAAGCCGAATGCACTGATCCTGTATGCGACCCTGGCCAAGGGGCCGAAACTGCCGATCGAGTACCAGGCCAATTCAACCCGCCATTTCATGCGCGAGTTGAACCGCCTGGGCATCACCTCGGTGATCGACGCGGGAGGAGGTTTCCAGAACTACCCCGAGGACTACCAGGTCATCGAGCAGCTGCACCGCGATCAGCAGCTGACCGTGCGCATTGCCTACAACCTGTTCACCCAGAACAAGGGCAGCGAGGTGAGTGATTTCCGCGGCTGGAGCGAGATGCTGCAGCCGCGCCAGGGCGATGACCTGCTGCGCCACAACGGTGCCGGCGAGATGCTGGTGTTCTCGGCAGCCGATTTCGAACTGTTCAACGAGCCGCGCCCGGAGCTGCCGCCGGAGCTGGAGCCGGAACTGCACGACGTGGTGAAACTGCTGGTGGAGAAGCGTTGGCCGTTCCGCATCCACGCGACCTACGACGAGAGCATCAGCCGCATCCTCGACGTGTACGAGCAGGTCAACCGCGAGGTGCCGTTCGATGGCCTGCACTGGTTCATCGACCACGCCGAGACCATCACCCCGCGCAACATCGAGCGAATCCGCGCACTGAACGGCGGCATCGCCGTGCAGCACCGCATGGCCTACCAGGGCGAGGCGTTCGTGCAGCGCTATGGCGTGCAGGCGGCGCGGCACACGCCACCGGTGAAGCGGATGCTGGCCGAGGGCGTGCCGGTCGGCGCCGGTACCGACGCCACCCGCGTGGCCAGCTACAACCCCTGGGTGGCGCTGTCATGGCTGGTGACCGGGCGCACCGTCGGTGGCCTGGCCCTGTACGGCGATGAAAACCTGCTGGAACGCGAGCAGGCCCTGCGCCTGTGGACGCAGGGCAGTGCCTGGTTTTCCGGCGACGAAGCGGTGAAGGGCACGCTGAAGGCAGGCCAGCTCGCCGACTTCATTCTGTTGTCGGCGGACTTCTTCCGTGTCGACGAGCAGCAGATCGCCGACATCACCAGCCTGCTGACCGTGGTGGGTGGCCGCATCGTGCATGGGGATGGCGACTACGCCGGGTTGGCGCCGCAGCTGCCTCCAGCGATGCCGGACTGGTCGCCGGTGAACCGGTTCGGCGGCTACCACGTCGGCGGCGCAGCCACTGGCCTCGCGGCGGCCCACCATCATCATCACGGCGCAGCGTGCAGCACCCATGGTGCGCACGGACATGCGGCCCGCCATGCCGCGCCAACCGACGACCTGACCGCGTTCTGGGGCGCGATGGGATGTTCGTGCTTCGCGTTCTGACCCTGGCATCACTGGCATTGCCATCGTTGGCGCTGGCCTGCGACGGCGGCGCCTGTACCGCGGTTGGCGATGGCCAGTTGCAGTGGGATGCGTCGCTGCGCCTGCGTGGCATGTACTACGACCCGACCCGGTTCGGCGTCGGTGGCGGCGAGGATGGCTACAGCCTGCTGCGTGCGCTGGCGTCGGCTACCTTCGCCCGCGATGACTGGCAGGCGAAGCTGCAGCTGGGTGCGCATGCCGAGCGCGGCAAGGCCGGCGGTCCAGGTCGTACCGATCGCGGTGCGTTGGACGTGCAGCAGGCGTACTGGCGCTGGGCCGGCGCTGGCATGCACGTGCAGCTGGGCAGGCAGGAAGCAGGCTATGGCAGCTCGCGCCTGCTGTCGGTGCGCGATGGACCGAACATCCGCTTGGCGTTTGATGGTGCACGGGTAGGTTGGCAGGGCCGGCTGGGCGCGCTGGACCTGATGGCGCTGCGCCCAGTGGAGAACCGCGCGGGTGCGTTCGATGACCGCGGTGAGCGCGGTGCACACCTGATCGGCGTGTATGCCACGACGGCGAAGGGTGCAGGCAGCAGCCAGTGGGATCTCTATCTGCTGGACTATCGTCGCGAGGGCGCGCGCTTCGCCGCAGGCAGCGGTACCGAACGGCGGCAGACCCTGGGCGCGCGCTGGTTCGGTCAGTCCGGTGCGCTGGACTGGAATACCGAGCTGGTGGTGCAGGGCGGTGAGCTGAAGGCCGTGACCGGCGATCTGGACATCCGCGCATGGACCCTCGCCACCGATACCGGCTGGCGCTGGGCCGGGCTGCCGCTGCAACCGCGCCTGGGTCTGAAGGCCGATATCGCCAGCGGCGATGCCGGTCCAGGTGATGGTCGGCTCGGTACGTTCAATGCACTGTTTCCCAAGTCCGCCTATTTCAGCGAAGCCAGCCTGTTGGCGCCGGCCAACCTGATGGATCTGCAACCGACACTGGCACTGCGCCTGCATGACGCGGTGACCACCGAGCTGGGTGTACAGCTGGCCTGGAAGCAGCGGCGCGCCGATGCGGTCTACACCACGCCGGCGCCGTTGACAGTGCTGCCCGGCAGTGCAGGTGGCGCACGTCGCATCGGTACCCAGTACAAATCCGAAACCCGCTGGCAGGTCAATGACCGCTGGCAATGGCAGCTGCAGCTGGCCTGGGTCGATGCGGGCCCTGCACTGAAGCAGGCCGGCGGCCAGGACACGCTGTTCGCCTCAATCGTTGGAGCATGGCAATGGTGAACGCATCCGCGTCACAACACTCCCCGCAGGCCGATGGCGCCTGGTCGCCGCTGAAGATCCGCATGTTCCGTTCGATCTGGCTGGCGATCCTGGCCAGCAACATCGGTACCTGGGTCAACGACGTCGCTGCGGCCTGGGTGATGGCCGAACGCACCGGTTCGGCGTTGATGGTGGCACTGGTGCAGTCGGCCACCACCGTGCCGATCGTGCTGCTGGCGCTGGCTGCCGGCACCCTGGCCGACATCGTCGATCGCCGGAAGTACCTGCTGTTCACCCAGGGCTGGATGCTGCTGGTGGCGGCAGTGACGGCGGTGCTTACGGCGATGGACCTGCTGACACCACAGCTGCTGGTGTTGCTGACCTTCTGCATGGGCTGCGGCGCGGCGATGGCGATGCCGGCGCAGGCCGCGATCGTCTCCGAGCTGGTGCCGCAACCGATGCTGGCCTCGGCGGTGGCACTCAATTCCATCGGCATCAACATCGCCCGTTCGATCGGTCCAGCCATCGGTGGCGTGATCGTGGCCCAGCTGGGTGCGGTGTGGGCCTTCGGGTTCAACGCCATCACTTTTGCAGCAATGCTGTTCGTGGTGTGGGGCTGGAAGCGCGATCCGAAGGCATCCAGCCTGCCTCCGGAAGGATTCGGTGCTGGCCTGAAGGCCGGCCTGCGCTATGCAAGCCGAGCCGGACGCCTGCAGGCGGTATTGATCAAATCGGCCGGTTTCTTCTTCTTTGCCGCAGCGATGAACGCGATGCTGCCGGTGGTGGTGCGCGGGCAGATGCAGGGCGGGGCAGGGCAGTACGGCGTGCTGCTGGGCTGCATCGGCATTGGCGCGGTGGGCGGTGCGCTGCTGCTGCCGAAGTTGCGGGCCAAACTCGACCGCGACCTGCTGGTGCTGCTGGCCACCCTGTCGCTGGCTGCGAGCCTGGCCGGCCTGGCGCTGACCCGCAGCTGGTACGTGTTGCCGCTGGTGATGCTGGTCAATGGCTTTGCGTGGATCACTGTGCTGTCTTCGTTGCAGATCGCAGCCCAGACAGCGGTGCCGGCCTGGGTGAGAGCACGGGCGCTTGCCTTGTACATCATGGTGTTCTCGGCCGGCATGGCGGCCGGTGGCCTGAGCTGGGGCGCGCTGGCGCAGCGCACATCGCCGGAACTGGCATTGCTGGTGGCCGCAGTCGGCGCGGTCATCGGTGGCCTGCTGGTGTGGCGAGTGCGCATAGCCGGTGCCGAAGATCTGAACCTGAGCCCGGCCGGCCACTGGCCAGCGCCGGAACTGTCGGTACCGGTGTCGAATGATCGCGGACCGGTGCTGGTGACCATCGAATATCGCATCGATGCCGCCGATCGTGCCGCGTTCCAGGCGCAGATGCGCACGTTGGGGACGATCCGTCGACGCGATGGCGCCCTGGTCTGGGGCGTGGTCGAGGATGTGGCGACCCCGGGCATCCATCTGGAATATTTCGTGGCGGCGTCGTGGTTGGAGCACCTGCGCCAGC
>NZ_QAIJ01000255.1:10398-15481 GCF_003060985.1 Stenotrophomonas sp. HMWF023 | reverse complement strand
ATATCTGATGGCCCCATGGTAGAGCCGGCCGCTGGCCGGCTGAACGCGGTTCTGGTCGGGGGGAATGCGGTTGCCGGCCAGCGACCGGCACTACCGCAGGCGCGGCGGCGCCGGAGCGCCGCCGCGATACGTCATCTGCGTGCGAACGCCAGCAGGTCGGCGTTGAACTGATCCGCATGGGTAAGGGTGAGGCCGTGTGGCGCACCGGCATACACCTTCAGTTCGGCGTCCTTGATGATCTTCGAAGACAGCTTGGCCGAGGCGTCGAACGGCACGATCTGGTCGTCATCGCCGTGTACCACCAGCGCCGGCACGTCGATCTTCTTCAGGTCTTCGGTGTAGTCCACTTCCGAGAACTCGTGGATGCAGTCGTACTGGCCCTTCACGCCGCCCAGCATGCCCTGCAGCCAGAACGAATCACGCATGCCTTCGGTGACGCTGTTGCCATCACGATTGGCGCCGAAGAACGGCGTGGCCAGATCCTTGAAGAACTGCGAACGGTCACCACCAGTGCCCTTGCGGATGCCGTCGAAGACCTCCAGCGGAGTGCCGGCCGGATTGCTGGCGGTCTTCAGCATCAACGGCGGCACCGCGCCGACCAGCACCACCTTGGCCACGCGCGTGCTGCCGTGGCGGCCGATGTAGTGGGCCACTTCGCCACCGCCGGTGGAATGGCCGACCAGGATCGCCTCCTTCACGTCCAGCGCGTCCAGAACCGCAGCGAGGTCGTCGGCATAGGTGTCCATGTTGTTGCCATCCCAGGTCTGGCTGGAGCGGCCATGGCTGCGACGATCGTGGGCGATCACCCTGTAGCCGTTCTGGCCCATGAACAGCATCTGCGGGTCCCAGGCATCGGACGATAACGGCCAGCCATGGGCGAATACGACAGGCTCACCGGTGCCCCAGTCCTTGTAGAAGATGCGGGCGCCATCGTTGACGGTCACGAAATTGCTCATTGCAGGTTCCTTGGCGGAAGGGAGGTAAGACGCCTGCGGGTTCGCCGGCGCCTGCGGCAGTACAGCGCACGATGTGCCGTGTGCATTGCACGGCTGTGGCGGATTGACGGGTTCGTTGCGCTGACGTGACTCGCTCTGGCGGCAGGCCCCTACTGATGGCAACCATCGCTATCGGACGCGCGAGGGCCAGCCATGAAAATGCCGATGTGGGGAGTGCTGCCTGGAGTGCTGTTGGCGGTTGTCGCGGCGGCGCAGACCAACGTCTACAAATGCACCGATGGTGAGCATCCGGTCTATCAGCAGATGCCCTGCCAAGGGCAGGCGGAGTGGCGCTGGGAAGTGCCCGCTGTGGAGTCGAAGGCGCGCGGACCGCTACCTGCAGCCGTGCAGCCTGCCCGCCGTGGCGCCAAGCGGACGCCACGGCGCGGGCGCGCGCAGGGCGTGCTGATATCGATCACGGCCGACCCGCAAGCCTGCGAGCGGGCACGCCAGCAGCAGGTGAAAACGTTGGCCAAGCCGCGCAGGCTCGATTACCTGCAGCGCAGGCAGCTGGATGACGCGGTGCGCGAAGCCTGTCGTTGAGTACAACGAAAAACGGCACCCGAAGGTGCCGTTCTGGTTTACAGGCCAGGTAAGCTTCAGCGGCCGTCGCTGGCGGCGGCCGGTGCCGCAGCTGCATCCGGCTTGGGCAGGCTCAGCTCCGGGTTGCCCTGTTCGGCCTGCAGGATCTGGATCCGGCGCTGCAGCGCATCGAGCTGGCTGTTGGTGCTCTGCACGTCGGTGCTCAGGCTGACCGCCTGCTGCTGGGCCTGCTGCAGCGCTGCGCTGACCTGCGCCGACTGCGCCTGCTGCTGTTCCATTTCCTGCTGCAGGGTACGCAGGCGTTCTTCGTTGTAGGCCACCAGGCGCTCGGTGTAGCGCTTGCCGGCTTCCAGCCGGGTGGTGTCGATGTAGACCTGCGCCAGCTGTTCGGACTGCTGCGCGAAGGTGCGGTAGACACGCTCGGCGTTGTCGACGGCATCGGTCTTGATCACCCGCCAGAAGTTCTTCTCCTGGAACAGGGCCACGTAGTAGGTCAGGGTATTGGCGTTGAACAGCAGGCTGGCGCCGTAGTTGCCGTTGTAGGTGGTACGCAGCTCGGTGAGCTGCTGCGCATCCATCAACTGCTTGAGTTCGTCGACGGTGTTGCGTACCACCGGTGAGGCCTTGGCCGGCTCGACGGTGGCAGTGCGATCGCCACGTGCGGCCAGCGCCGACGGCGCCACCACGATCATGGCCACGGCCAGCAGTGCTGCGCCGCGCGGATACCGGGCGAAGACGGTGCCCCCTGAAGTTTCTCGCATGTCTAGACCATCCACGGATGTAGTGTGGGTTGAGTTGAAAGTGGTTCCCCGCCGCGAGTCTAGCATGGGCGCGGACGCCGCCAACCGGCGCCCACGCGGGTCAGAAGACCAGCTGCGCCGAGCTGCACTGGATCGACTGCATGCTGACATCGGTGCGGCCCAGTTCCAGCCCGAGCAGGCTGGCCAGGGTATTGGTCAGCAGGGTGCCGACGCTGTTGAGCACCGGCTTGAGCGCGGCCAGCACCGGATTCAGCAGCGCGCACAGCAGGCCGCTGCAGCTCACGTTGTTGCCCGGAGTGGTTACCCCGCCACCGTTCTGGCCATCGAGGAATCCGGCCGGGGCGGTCTGGATGTAGGACGCCAGGTTGGTGCGCACGCAGCCGTTGTAGTCGATCAGGTTGCCCAGCAGGCTGTCGCAGCGGTTGATCAGCAGCCCACCCACCAGCGAGCCGAGCAGGCCGTCGAGCAGGCCCAGGCCCTGGCCGGTCACGGTGGTGCGATAGCCCGTCCACACCGAGCCATCTTCCCAGCAGGTGGTCAGGCCAAGCAGGCAGGGCTTGGGTACGCCTTTGGTAACTGTCCAGTTGCCCAGCGGTGCGAGGTTGCGCGACGGATCGCCATCGCGCAGCAACGGAATCACCTGGTCCACGTTGTAGCGCCCGCCGCTGGGGAAGGCGGCCTGCAGGTAACGGTCGGCCAATGCCTTGGCGGTGTCATTGGCGTTCATGCCCTGCTTGGGCGAGCTGAGCATGCCTGACAGCACGCGCAGCAGTTCGTTGACCAGATCGGACACGGCGGTGCCGACGGCCAACGGGTTGATCCGGGTTGAGCCGGTCTGGCCGGCGGCCAGGGTCAGGCTCTGCGTGCTGGTCAGCGCCGGCAGGGTGATCTTGTCGTTGATCAAGGGTTGACCCAGCAGCTTCAACAACTGCTCGTTCTGCAGGGTCGCGTCACAGACGTTGCTCTTGGAGAAACGATCGGCCGCATTGACCTTGCCGACGCAGGCGCGCAGCACCGAGGAATCGACCTGGACGGTGGCCGTCGGTGGCGTCGCCCCGCACTGGATGCTGGTCAACGTTCCCATCGCATTGGCCACATCCACGTGCAGTGGCAGACGCAGGCGGGTGCCGAGCAGGTTCAGTAGTGGGCCGATCGCGAACAGGCGGTCGCTGTCGACGTCCACCATCAGCCGCACCTGCGCGTTGTAGGCACGTGCGCCGACACCGCCGATGGCGATCGACGGCGGTTCCACCACGCCGGCCTTGATGTCGATGCCCAGCAGGTTCAAGCCCTGCACCTGCACGCCATTGCCATCGTTGGCGATGGAGATCGCGGCGGTGACAAGATCCAGCACATTGACCCGTGATTCCAATGCGCTGCCGATGGTACCGTCCGGCGAGATCACCTGCGCGAACAGACCGCCGCCGCCGTTCTGGCTGCCCAGAAGAATATTGAGCTGGTTGATGTCCAGCCGGGTGCCGACCAGGTTGGACAGCGCCTGCAGCTGTACGCCGACGGTGGTGTCGCGGCCGACCACCGTGGCGGTGGCATTGACCAGCTGCGCCAGCGAGATGCGGTTGATCGACAGCAGCCTGTTGAAGTCGGCCACGCTGAGGTCCGCGGTGACCGGGATGCCCAGCGCAGCCAACAGCCCTGATGGAGTGATGGTGGCCTGCGCCAGACCGTCGTAGGACAACACCGTCGCGTTGGTAACGTCCAGGCCGACCAGGCGAAGGGTCGCCATCAAGGGTGAGTTGCCATTGGTGCGCAGCAGCTGCGAACCCACCGCAAACACCGCGGTCGGTTCCGAACGCTTTGCCACCGCCTGCACGCGCAGGGTGGGCAACGTACGGTTCTGGCCGAAGAACGGCAGCACGCCGCGTTCGGCGACGACGCGCACCGCATTGCGTGGATTGCTGGCGTCCACGCTCGGGCTGAAGTGGTCTGACGTTCCGCGGGTGGCATTCCAGTTGCCGCACTGGATCTGCACCTGTCCGCGGAAGCGGTTCTGCGAGAGCGCGCTCTGCCGGGCCGCACTGTTGTCGGCATTGCTGGCGTTGCACAGGTCGAGCCGTTGTGCGCCTGCCAGCGCGGCCAGATCGACCACTTTCTGTGCATCGCGCTTGGCCCAGAACAGGAAGCCGATCTCGACCAGGCCGAGCATTGCCAGCAGCGCGATCATCACCAGCATCATGGTGACCGACATACCGCCGCGCGGGCGACTGAAGCTGATGTGGCGTGCTCGGTTCATGGTAGACCTCAGCGTCCGGATCGGGAGGATCCTGCGGACTTGGCGACGTCGGTTTCAAAGAACTGCGGTATGTCGTACTGGAAGCTCTTCAGGTAACGCGCGTAGCTGGACGTGGCCTGGTCACCGAGGATCGGCAGGCGCGCGCCGGCTACCTCGCCGGACGCCTGCAGGCGGAACAGGCTGCGTGTGGTGTCGCCGATCTGTGAGGTGTTGGGCTGCAACTGCGTGCCGCCGAAATCAGGCGCGGCTTGAGGGGCTGCGGGAGCTGCAATGGGCGGGGCGGCCGGCAGCGGCGATACGTCCACGGTGGCCAACGGTTCGCTGTGCAGGGGGGCGGCTGCCGGCGCAGGCGTCGCGCCGCCCAGCATCTGCCCGGTCAACGGTTGCTGCGGCGTTTGTGCGTGCACAATCGCAGCGAAAAACAAGCCGGCAAGCATCGGCAGCAGGCAGCGGATCAGCGGCATCGAGGTCATGGCGTGTTCCCGGTGGGATGGTCGGTGGTGCCGAAGCGTTCCAGCATCGAGGGCGGCAGT
>NZ_QAIJ01000255.1:6102-10363 GCF_003060985.1 Stenotrophomonas sp. HMWF023 | reverse complement strand
CACAGGGCGAGATTGGCGGTGGCCTTGGCGTTGCCCGGCGACAGCTCCAGCGCCTTGGCCAGTGGCTCGCGCGCCTGCTCGAAGCGGCCGGCGCGCAGCCGTGCATAGCCGAGGTCGCCCAGGTAATCGGTGTTCAGCGGGTTCAGCTGGGTGGCACGTGCGAGTGCCTGCTCGCCGCCGTCGTCATCATCACGGAGGGCGGCGATCAGGCCGATGCCATGCGCGGCGGCTGCGGCCTGCGGGCCACTGCCGAGTTCGCGGTACAACGCCAGCGCCGCATCGATCTGGCCGGTCTGGCGCAGTGCGTCCGCCTGCAGCAGGCGCAGTGCCGGGGTATCGCCGTAGCGCTGGCGGAAGGCATCCACGTGCGCCAGCGAGGCGTACCAGGCGCCCTGCTGCTGCATGCGCTGGATCAACTCCAGATAGGCGTTGCGGCTGTCCTGCGGGGCCGGCGTCGGCTCGGCCAGGCTCGGCGCACGCAGGTATTTCGGCGTGGTGGAGCTGCAGCCGGCAGCGGCGGCAACCAGGGCAAGCAACAGGCAGGCGGGGCGCAGGACAGGCATGAAGGTCATCCCATTTTCGACAAGGTAGTGGCCAGCGCGACCAGCGCCGGTCCGGCCAGCACCAGCATCAGTGCCGGCAGCAGGGTCAGCATCATCACCACGGTCATCTTCACCGAGAGCTTGCCAACCTTTTCCTTCAGCGCGTTGCGACGCTGCTCGCGCAGGCGGATGCTGAACTGACGCAGCGGTTCCTGCACGGCACCGCCATGCGCGTGCACCTGCAGGATCAACTGCACGAGGCTGGAAAGGTCGTCGTCGCCGTACACATCGCTCAGCCGCCGCAGTGACTGCGCGCGCGTGCGTCCGTGGGTGTAGGACACATTCGCTTCCTGGATTTCCCCGCCCAGCACCGGCAATGCGTCGCGCAGCTTGTCGCCCAGTGTCTGCAGGCTCTGGTCCATGCTGAAGCCCACGCCCTGCAGCAGGCGCAGCAGGTCGATCAACAGCGGGAGTTCATTGTTCACGGCACGCCGCCTCCGCTTGACCCACGCACTGAGCGCGAACTTCGGCAGCAGCAGGCCGGCGGCCAGCGCGCCGATCACCACCATGATCCTGGACAACCCTGTGGCATCGCTGATGGCCAGCGCGATACCCAGCACCAGCACCGCCAGCAGCAGGCGCAGGCCCAGGTAGATGGCGGTGCCGCGGCGGGTGTTCCAGCCAGCCAGGTCCAACAGCAGGCGATCTTCACCGGCCAGCAGGGCCGTTTCCAGGCGGCCGCCGCTCAGTCCACGACCGAACTGCTCCAGCCAGCCGAGTGAATCCTTGCGCGCATCGGCACCGCCCTCATCGCTTTCGCGTGGACGCAGCGCCGTTTTCAATGTTGCCGCGCTGCGGTCCTCGCGATGGCCGCGGACCCAGCTGCCAAGCCCCAGCAGGGCCACACCGGCGGCCAGCACCAGCAGCGCGGCCACGAACCAGATGCTGGCGCTCATTGGATGCCTCCTGTGTGGACGTGAAGGTTCATAGCGATTTCGCCAGGCGATACAGCAGGAAAGCGCCGGTCAGCTCCATGCACAGAGCGATCAACAGGATCTTGTGACCCAGCGGATCGTGCAGCACCGGCTGGAAGAACTCGGGGCTGGAGATCGCCATCAACACGGCGCTGGCCGGTGGCAGCAGGCCCAGTACCCAGGCCGACATGCGGGTTTCAGACGTGGTCGCAGCCAGCTCCTGCTGGGCCTGTTCCAGGTCACGCATGAAGTCGCCCATGCGCTGCAGGATCTGGTCGGCACGGCCACCGATGCGCACGCTCACGCCCATCACCACCGCCAGTACCTTCAGCACGTCCATGCGGTAGGGCTGTGCGGCCAGGTTGAGCGCGCGGTCCAGGTCCATGCCGCCACGGGCGTAGCGCACGGTGGTGTCGAGCAGGCCGCGCAGCGGTGCGTTGGTCTGCATTGAGGCGACCTGGAAAGCGGCCTGCAGGCTGTTGCCGAGCGCGGTCAGGCGCACCAGGTTGTCGAGGAAGTCCGGCAGCTGGTGCAGCAGCTGTGCCTGCAGCTTGCCGGTGCGGCGCATCAGCCACAGCCAGCAGCCCAGCAGGTACAGCAGAAGGGTAAGCGGGAACATCCAGGCAGTGCCCAGACGCAGCACTGCGAATGCGGACAGCGCGATGCCCGGCAGCAGCATCAGCAGTGGCAGCTTCCAGCCCGGCGTCAGGCCGGCACGTTGCAGCTGCCCATCCCAGGGCAGGGTGCGGCGGCCTGGCGGAGGCAGCGGTGCCTTCCGTGCCGCGTCGGCCGCTGTGGCGGCAGGGCCGGTGCCACGCGCCAGCTGCTGCTCGGTATGCTGCAGGGAGGCCTGGCGCTGTTCGCGGCTGCTGGCTGTGCCCCACAACCACACAGCCAGCGCCAGCAGCACCGACACGATGCTCAGCACACCCAGCAGCAGGCCGGTACTCATGCTCAGAAGTCTCCGTAGAGGGATTCGCGCAGCAACTGCCGGAACGGCTCCAGCTTGTGCGAATGTGGCTGGAAGCCGAGACCGATCCAGCGGTCGATTTCCTTGCCGCTGCCATCGATCTGCACTTCGTGGCGGAACATCTCCTGGGTGGTGATCAGGTTGTCGCTGACGCCGGTGATTTCGGTGATCGACACCAGCACGCGGCGGCCGCTGCCCAGGCGCGAGATCTGCACGATGAAGTCGATGGCACTGGCGATCTGACGCCGCAGGCTGTCCTCGCTGCCCTGGAAGCCGGCGAATCCGGCCAGCATCTCGATGCGGTACAGGCAGTCGCGCGGCGAGTTGGCGTGGATGGTGGCCATCGATCCGTCATGGCCGGTGTTCATCGCCTGCAGCATCTCCAGCACCTCGGCGCCACGCACCTCGCCGACCACGATGCGGTCGGGGCGCATGCGCAGGCTGTTGCGCACCAGGTCGCGGATGCTGACCGCGCCCTGGCCCTCGGCGCCACCGATGCGGCTTTCCAGGCGCACCACATGCGGGTGGTTGAGCGAGAGCTCGGCGGTGTCTTCCACGGTGATGACGCGTTCGTTGGCCGGCACGTAGCTGGCCAGCGCATTGAGCAGCGAGGTCTTGCCCGAGCTGGTGCCACCGGAGACCAGGATGTTGCAGCGGCCCAGCACCATCGCCTTCAGCAACGCCTGCATCGGTGCATCGAAGGTGCCCTTGGTCAGCAGCTCGTCGGGGGTGAAGGGGTCCTTGCGGAACTTGCGGATGGACACCATCGGCCCGTCCACCGCCAATGGCGAGATGATCGCGTTGAGGCGACCGCCATTGGGCAGGCGCGCATCGACCATCGGATTGGAATCATCCAGGCGGCGGCCGAGCGGGGCGATGATGCGGCGCAGGATGCGCAGCAGGTGGGTGTCGTCGGTGAAGCGCTGTGGCGCGCGTTTGAGCTGCCCGCCCTGGGAGACATGCACATCCTTGAAGCCATTGATCAGGATGTCTTCGATGGTGGGGTCGTGCAGCAGGTCATCGAGCGGGCCGAACCCGGTCAGCTCCTTGACCAGGCCTTCGGCCACCACCTGCATTTCTTCTTCGTTGATGGGAATGCGCCATTCCTGGATGAAACTGACCGTCTGCACCTCCACCCAGCGGGCGATGGTGTCAGGGGCCCAGGAATCGATGTCGATGCGCTCGTCTTCGATGCTGTTGAGCAGGTGCTCGTGCGCGGCCGACAGCACCTTCTGGTACTGCTCGGTCTGTGCGAACGGCAGGCTGCCCGGTGCATGCTCCGGCACCGTGCTGCGGGCGACAACGTGCGGGAACGGGGTCACTTTGTCTTCCATTGCGATCCACCCAGGGCAAGGGCAAGTCTTTCCCGCAGGCCATGCGTCTGGACCGGGCAGGCAGCCGGATCCAGGCGTTGCACCAGTGGGGCGAGGGCACGCAGGTACGGGTCGCGCGGTGCATCCTGCAGCAGCAGATGACCATGGCTGGCGGCCGTGCGCACCCGTGGCCGCTCGGGCAGGGTGGCCAGCAGCGGCAGCTCGAAGCGGCGCGCGATCTGTTCGGGGCTCATGCCACTGTTGTCGTCGTGGCGGTTGATCAGCAGCTGCAGCCGCTTCTCGCGATCGCGCTGGCCGGAAAGGTGCTTCAGGGCGTGGTCCAGCGACACCAGCGTGGCGATGGATGCGTCGGCCACGAGCCAGATTTCATCAGCCTGGTCCAGCAGCAACGGTGGCAACTGCCGTAGCGGACAGCCGCCGGCATCGCACAGCACGCTGGCG
>NZ_QAIJ01000255.1:5439-6092 GCF_003060985.1 Stenotrophomonas sp. HMWF023 | reverse complement strand
CGCGCCAGGGTCGGATGGCGGCAGCGCGTCGCTGCCACTGGCGCGGTCGAGCAGGACCAGGCCGCTGGGATGCCGGGCCATTGCGGTGCGCGCCAAGGTGGCATCGATGCGGCTGGCATTGCGCAGCGCATCTTCGTAGTGGAAGCGGCTGTCCAGGTTGAGGTACAGGGCGAGGTCGCCGGCCGGCTGCGCCAGCTCCATCAGCAGCCCGTCCTGCACGGTTGCATCTCCCTGGGCCAGGGTATGGGTCTGTTGTGCGAGCACCGACAGATGTGCGGCCAGGGTGCTGGTGCCGACGCCGGCGCGCACGCCCAGCAGCACGATCAGGCGCGCCTTGTGCGCCTGCTGTGCGCTTGCGGCGGGGCGCGGTGACAGGGCGCGACGCAGGGCGGCTTCGATGCCGGTGTTGTCACTGTCCAGGTCCAGTACATCGCGCAGGCCGGCGCGCAGCGCCATCACCACGCCTTCAACCTGACCAGCGCTGGTGGCGCCCACCGCCACCAGGGTCAGTTCCGGTTGGGTCTGCTGCAGCTGCTGTGCCAGCACCGTCGATGCCGATGCATGCTCGGGGCGGAAGTCGAGCAGCACCAGGTTCTGCGGGCCACGCTGCAGGTCCTGTGCCGAGGTCGGCTCGTCGCTGTCCTGCCAATGCG
>NZ_QAIJ01000255.1:3736-5429 GCF_003060985.1 Stenotrophomonas sp. HMWF023 | reverse complement strand
GCGTAGGGCATGGGCGTGGTACCGGAGACGTCATGTGGGTCAGCGCGAGAAACCGGGCACCGGGTCGCGGCTGATCGGGCCAAGCAGCCACGCGCCCCATTCGGGCATGTTCGGCTTGGCTTCGCGATCGCCGGGCAGCGGCAGTTCGGTATTGCGGGCAATCGGCTGTACCAACCGCGGCGTGACGATGATCACCAGTTCCTTGTCCTGGCGCTTGTAGTCGAAGTTGCGGAAGAACGTACCGATGATCGGCAGGTCACCGAGCAGGGGAATCTTGTTGACCGTCGACGCCACGGTGGAACTGACCAGACCACCGATGACGAAGCTCTCACCATCGCCAAGCTCGACGGTGGTGTCGGCGCGGCGGGTGGTGATCGAGGGGATCTGCACGCCGTTCAGCGCGATCGAATTGGTGTAGTCCAGGTCGCTGGCTTCCGGCGCGACCTTCAACGCAATGCGGTTCGGTGAGAGCACGGTGGGGGTGACGGTCAGGCCGATGCCGAACGGCTTGTAGGTAACCGTGGTCGTGCCGAGACCCTGCGGCTCCAGGATCGGCAGTTCGCCACCGGCCAGGAAGCTTGCACTCTGCCCGGACAGCGCAACAAGGGTCGGCTCGGCCAGCACGCGCGCCATGCCGTTGGCCTGCAGCAGGTCGACGTCGGCGTTCCACAGGCCCTTGGTCGAACCAAACACCAGCCGGAACGCCGAGGAGATCGGCGATTCGCTTTCGTTGCTGGACTCGCCTTCCTTCATGCCCGGAAGGATGCCGGTGTTGCCTGGCAGCTGCCCGCCCGGTCGGGCGAATCCATAGGCGAAACCACCGTTGCGGTTCTGGAAGTTGATGCCGATCTGTTTCAGCGCGGTCTTGTTGAATTCGACCACCTTGACCTCGACCTGCACCACGCCGCCGCTGCTGATGGTTGAAGCGTCGGCCAGGCTGCCGTCCTTGCCCAGTGCCATCACCGCGGTCTTCTGTTCCTGCATGTGCGCCAGCACGCTGTCGCTGCTTCCCTGCAGGAGCCCCTGGTGGTCCTGCTGGGTGAATACCAGCCCGTTGGAGCCGGTATCGGCAGCGCCTTGCACGGCGCTCTGCACGCGCACCTGCACACGCTGCGGTTCGCTCTGCTTGCGATGCCACAGCAGCAGGGTGGTAGTGCCCGGTGCCTTGCCGACCAGTAGTGCCTGGCGCGCGCCGCGCAGCATCACGATGTCAGCCACGCCGGGGTCGGCGATGGCAACCCGTTCCAGGTCGGCCGGCAGCGTCCACGGCCGCTGTTCTCGGGTCTGCAGCAGCAGATCGTCGGCAGCCACGCTCGCACCCGGTGCCAGCAGCACCAGCAGCAGGGCCAGCCAGCGCTGGCGGACAGTGGGGCGTAGGCAGTAGCGACGTTCAGTCATGTGTGCTCTCGGCATGGGTCAAAGGGAGCCACGGGGGGCGGCGGTGTCGCCGCGGATGATTTCGATGCCCGCCGGTCGCGGTGTCGAGCGACGCTGCACCGGTGCGCGCGCCGGCGTTTCGTGAGCGTTGCGCTGCACGCTGCTGCCGCGGCCAGCCAGTGCGTCGCCATCCAGACCTGCGTAGGCGTTGTTCTCCGGTCGTTGCAGAGCCTGCTGCTGTTCGTTGTCCAGGCCGCGCACCGGGTCCAGTACGCCGCGCGCCTGCGGGAACAGTGCCAGGTCCGGAAGGCCGGTA
>NZ_QAIJ01000255.1:2715-3726 GCF_003060985.1 Stenotrophomonas sp. HMWF023 | reverse complement strand
GGTACCGCCAGCACCGCGGTGCGAGCCGGCTGCGTGGCATCGCTGCCGTTTCCGTTGCTGTGGGTGCTGCTGGAGCCATTGGTGATGTCGGCCGCGCGTGAGTCGTTGCTGGCCGTGGCCGGTGCCTCACCCTGGGCAGTGCTGGGTGCCACCGCAATATCCTGCTGGCCGTAGCTGAGCACGCGCAGGCGCGACAGCAGCAAACGGGTCTGTGCGATGTCCTGCTGGCCGTTGTAGCTGGTAGCGGCGCTGCGCAGGTTGAGGAAAACGTCGACGAAATCGCCGGGCAGGATGCGGTTGCCTGCCGCGACCAGCTCATCGACCGGTACCGCCAGTGCCCGTTCACCCGGCCGCAGCTGCAGTGAGAAGCCCTGCGCGAGCAGGCTTGCGCCGATCGCGCTGCCTTCGCTGATGTCCTGCACCGGCACCTTGCCAACCACCGCCGCCAGGTCGGTCACCGCCCCCGGCACTTCTGCAGTGCGTTGCGTCAGTCGTACGCCATTGGCGCTGATCGGCTCGCCGGCGGGCAGCCGCGCGATGGCTTCAACGACACTGAAGGTCTGGGCATCGGCTTTCACGATCGTGTTCGGGTTGTCCGCCGAGGCCGCTGGCTTGCGACCGATCACGAAGGCGACCACGGCGAGCAGCACGGCGAGCGCGATCAGGGCGATGGCGGCGATGCGGGTCAACTTGAGCATGAAAAACGTCTCCTGTACCGATCGTCAGTTGCTGCCAAGGTCCAGCTGGGCGACCGCGACGCTACGAATGGGGGCCCCCATCACCCAGCCATAGAGCGTGGCGGTGCCGGGCAGGAAGGGGTGGGAGTTGTAGTCGTAGCTCACGGTTACGGTCATGCATTGCACCGTCGCCAGGCCGGCGCAGGGCGCCTGCGGCGAGACCACGATGGCACCGGAGCCGCCGGCGCTGCAGTCCGGGTTCTGCCCGGAAAACTGCAGCAGCCATTGCATGGAGCGGCGGGCCGCAAGGCAGGCTGCGGTGCGCCGCTCGCCG
>NZ_QAIJ01000255.1:0-2705 GCF_003060985.1 Stenotrophomonas sp. HMWF023 | reverse complement strand
TTGCCATAGCGCAGCGACGCGCGCGCGCCCTCGGCCGAGGCCGTGGCCAGGGTCTGCTGCGCAGCCATGATCAGCACGCCGGAAAAGGTGAACAGCAACAGCGGCACCAGGCCGAGCAGCAGCATCAGCGCGAATTCGATGCTGGCCACGCCGCGCTGGCGGTGACGTGCGAATGCTTTCATGCCACGCCTCCATAAGTAGTTGACAGCACCCAGCCAATCGCCGCGAAGGCCAGGTAGGCGGCGTAGGGAATGCCTTGCCGACCCTGTCGTGCGGCATGCAGTTCGCGCAGGGCAGGGTGACCATTCCAGTGCGTGCTTGCGCGATTGACCTGCATCTGCAGGCGCAGCGGCAGGTGACCGGCCAACTGCCGTCCGACGATCACCAGCATGGCGTGGGCGCCTGCGGCCAGGCTGGCAAGCACCCATACCGGCAGCAATGCCTTCCAGCCCAGCAGCAGGCCGAGCACGGCGAAGAACTTCACATCGCCCGCGCCCATCCAGCGCACCGCATAGAACGGCAGCAGAGCCAGCAGGCCAAGTGCCGCGCCCAGCAGGTGTGGCGCCCAGGTCGTGCGCGTTGCACTGAACTGGTCGGCGATGATCAGTGGCACGGCGATCGCGCACGCGGCCAGCAGCCAGGCGTTGGGCACGCGGCGGGCGTACAGATCGCTGATCGCGATCCGCAGACACACTCCCATGGCCAGCAATCCCAGCAGTGTCATCGCGCACCCTCTTCGTCCGTCATTGGACAGTTGCAGACCCCTTCATCGGCCACCGCGGTCGCCATGGAGGCGACCGCAGGTGCTGCACCCCGCGCGACGGCTAGGTGGTGGTGGCGTCGGTGGCGATGGCCTGCAGGCGGGTGAACAACGTGGTGAAGAACGCGGTGATCTGGGTTCTGCCCACCACGATCAGGATGCCGGCGATCACGGCGGCCAGCAGCCCGTATTCGAGCGCGGTCACGCCATCTTCTTCTTTCAGGAACTTGCGGATCGATGCGTTCATGACGGTTGTCTCCCTCTACCTGTCAGTTGCTGCAGGAAACCTGCATGGGCGGTGGCCCGGCTCCGCCGGGACCGTCCGTAGGCCCCCGCCATCCTGGCGGAGGAGGCACGGCGGGCAATCCCGCTGTGCTCAAGCAGGGTGATCATTCCCGAGCAGGGCAGCGGCCGCGCAACCGCGACCGCACGGCACCAGGCCGGTGGTCGAAACGGTATGTCGTGCGTGCATGGTCATGCTGTCCCCCTGGGTGTGGCCGCTTTCTGCGTGCCCGATCACCGTGTGTTCGACTTTGCCTGAATGGCGGTTCCCTGCAACCGGAACCTATATGCAAATTCGGCAGATTCGTTGATTTCCTGAATATTCCGATGCGGATCTGTGACGTAAATCCGTTCCTGCGCGAAACGATTCATGCTCGTGCAGATAATGTGAGGTCAATCTGCGCACATGCGAAAACCGTGCCACTCGCGTGCACATCTGCTTCACGCAGTCGATAATCCGGCGGCCTTGAAACATCCTGTTTACGGCCGCGGATTATCGGGCATACTCGCATTCAAGGTTTTGCATTTTCATGGATGGACGCGCGTTCTACGCAGCGACCGTCACGGCAACGGACGATGCTCTTGGAAACGGCGTTCGCCCTGTCAGGCAGTGGGGGCGGGGTCGTGCAGCAGACCAAACGGGGGACGACACTGTCATGGTCGATGGTGGGGTGGAAGACAACGACGATGGCGATCTCAGGTCGATCGACCTGGCCACGCTGAGCGGCGTGCTCCGCGTGTGCGATGTGGAGCTGTTGCTGCTTGATGGCAATGGTCCGCGCGCGGCATTCGCTTCGCGTGTTCATGAGGAAGCCCTGTTCTGCAGCATCAGCTGCGGTTTCCATTGCCGCGGCCGATTCATGCTGCCCCCCGACTGGGCGATGCTCGGTTACCTGCACACCACCGATGATGCATTGAGCTGGTGCCATGGCGTGCCGCTGACGCCGGGCATGGCGTTGACCGTGATGCCTGAAGGCATCAGTGAATTCACCCTCAGCCCTGGTACCCAGTTGACGCTGATGCTGGTGCCGGTCGCGCGCGTGCAGCGCAAGCTGACCGAGTTGAGCCTGCGCAGCACGCCCCCGGCGGGGCAGGCACTTTCGTTGTTCAACCTTGGCGATGATGCAGTGCCGTTGGTACGTCATTACCAGCAGCTGCACGCGCAGCTGGGGCAGGGTGGGGGGCTGCAGCCAGAAGAAACCGAGCGTCTGTTGCATGAGCATATCCAGGCACTGCTCGGTGCGGGTCCAGCCGATCGGCCCAACTGCAGTCGTGCCCGCCGCACGCATTACCTGATCGCGCAGCGGGCGGAGAACTTCATGCGCCTCAATCTGCGCCGCAATATCTACATGAATGAAATCTGCGACGCCGCCGGTGTCAGCGAACGCGGCCTGCGCTATGCGTTCGAGGATCTGTTCGGTACCTCGCCCAATCGCTACCTGTCGATGTTGCGGCTGTGCGCAGCCTGCCGCAGCCTGTCGATGGCCGATTCCAACCGGCGCTCGGTCAAGGCCATCGCCCTCAGTTGCGGGCTGTGGGATCTGTCGCGCTTTGCCGACAACTATCGGAAGGTCTTTGGCGAACTGCCACGCGACACCCTGATGCGCGCGCCCGCACAGCTCGGCCAACCCGCCTGAAGGTATCGGCCGGGCTGCCGCCCGGC
>NZ_QAIJ01000254.1:7145-8977 GCF_003060985.1 Stenotrophomonas sp. HMWF023 | reverse complement strand
CACAGAAGCAGATCCAGGCGCACGAGAAGGAATTCGAGCGTCGCTTCGCCGACAAGCGCGGCAAGATCACCGCCGGTGACGATCTGGCTCCGGGCGTGCTGAAGATGGTCAAGGTGTTCCTGGCCGTGAAGCGCCGCATCCAGCCGGGCGACAAGATGGCAGGCCGCCACGGCAACAAGGGTGTGGTGTCCAACGTGGTGCCGGTCGAGGACATGCCGTACATGGCCTCGGGCGAAACCGTGGACATCGTTCTGAACCCGCTGGGCGTGCCGTCGCGTATGAACATCGGGCAGATTCTGGAAGTGCACCTGGGCTGGGCTGCCAAGGGTCTGGGTCGCAAGATCCAGGCGATGCTGGAAGCCCAGGCGGCGGTCGCCGACCTGCGCAAGTTCCTGGACGACATCTACAACCACGATGACACCAACGTGGCCAACCGTGTCGACCTGTCGCAGTTCAGCGACGAGGAACTGCTGCGCCTGGCCCGCAACCTGTTCGACGGCGTGCCGATGGCCACCCCGGTGTTCGACGGTGCCACCGAAGCGGAAATCAAGCGCATGCTGGAACTGGCCGACCTGCCGAGCAGTGGCCAGACCCAGCTGTATGACGGCCGCACCGGTGAAGCCTTCGATCGCCACACCACCGTTGGCTACATGCACTACCTGAAGCTGAACCACCTGGTCGACGACAAGATGCACGCCCGTTCGACCGGTCCGTACTCGCTCGTCACCCAGCAGCCGCTGGGCGGCAAGGCGCAGTTCGGCGGCCAGCGCTTCGGTGAAATGGAAGTCTGGGCGCTGGAAGCCTACGGCGCGGCCTACACCCTGCAGGAAATGCTGACGGTGAAGTCCGATGACGTGCAGGGCCGCAACCAGATGTACAAGAACATCGTCGACGGTGAGCACGAGATGGTCGCGGGCATGCCGGAATCCTTCAACGTGCTTGTGAAGGAAATCCGCTCGCTGGCCATCAACATGGAACTGGAAGACAACTGATCCATGCCGGCGCGGCGGTCAACGCCGCCGCGCCGCTGGCAGTCAACTGAAAGCCCATCGACACAGCATTCCTCCTTCTGGAGAACACCATGAAAGACCTGCTCAACCTCTTCAACCAGCAGCGCCAGACGCTGGACTTCGACGCGATCAAGATCGCGCTGGCTTCGCCGGACCTGATCCGTTCGTGGTCCTTCGGCGAAGTGAAGAAGCCGGAAACCATCAACTACCGTACCTTCAAGCCGGAGCGTGACGGCCTGTTCTGCGCCGCCATCTTCGGACCGGTCAAGGACTACGAGTGCCTGTGCGGCAAGTACAAGCGCATGAAGCACCGCGGCGTGGTCTGCGAGAAGTGCGGCACCGAAGTGACCCTGGCCAAGGTGCGTCGTGAGCGCATGGGCCACATCGACCTGGCTTCGCCGGTCGCGCACATCTGGTTCCTGAAGTCGCTGCCGTCGCGCATCGGCCTGATGCTGGACATGACCCTGCGCGATATCGAGCGCGTGCTGTACTTCGAAGCCTACGTGGTGACCGAGCCGGGCCTGACCGCCCTGGAGCGCCGCCAGCTGCTGACCGAAGAACAGTACCTGCAGGCCCGCCAGGAGCACGGTGACGACTTCGACGCCGCCATGGGCGCCGAGGCCGTGTACGAACTGCTGCGCACCATCGACCTGCAGTCGGAAATGACCCGCCTGCGCGAAGAGATCGCCAGCACCGGTTCGGAAACCAAGCTCAAGCGACTGACCAAGCGCATCAAGCTGATCGAAGCCTTCCTGGAATCGGGCAACCGTCCGGAGTGGATGGTCATGACCGTCCTGCCGGTGCTGCCGCCGGATCTGCGTC
>NZ_QAIJ01000254.1:0-7135 GCF_003060985.1 Stenotrophomonas sp. HMWF023 | reverse complement strand
CTTCGCGACCTCCGATCTGAACGACCTGTACCGCCGTGTCATCAACCGCAACAACCGCCTGCGCCGCCTGCTCGAACTGAGCGCGCCGGACATCATCGTGCGCAATGAAAAGCGCATGCTGCAGGAATCGGTCGATGCGCTGCTGGACAACGGTCGTCGTGGCCGTGCCATCACCGGCACCAACAAGCGCCCGCTGAAGTCGCTGGCCGACATGATCAAGGGCAAGCAGGGTCGCTTCCGTCAGAACCTGCTCGGCAAGCGCGTCGACTACTCGGGCCGTTCGGTCATCGTGGTCGGTCCGTACCTGCGCCTGCACCAGTGCGGCCTGCCGAAGAAGATGGCGCTCGAACTGTTCAAGCCGTTCGTGTTCGCCAAGCTGCAGCGTCGTGGCCTGGCCACCACCATCAAGGCCGCCAAGAAGCTGGTCGAGCGCGAAGAAGCCGAAGTCTGGGACATCCTGGAAGAGGTCATCCGCGAGCATCCGGTGATGCTGAACCGTGCGCCGACCCTGCACCGTCTGGGCATCCAGGCCTTCGAGCCGGTCCTGATCGAAGGCAAGGCCATCCAGCTGCACCCGCTGGTCTGCACCGCGTTCAACGCCGACTTCGACGGTGACCAGATGGCCGTCCACGTGCCGCTCTCGCTGGAAGCCCAGCTGGAAGCGCGTGCGCTGATGATGTCCACCAACAACATCCTGTCGCCGGCCAACGGCGAGCCGATCATCGTGCCGTCGCAGGACGTCGTGCTGGGTCTGTACTACATGACCCGCTCGCTGGAAAACAAGAAGGGCGAGGGCATGGCCTTCGCCAACATCGCCGAAGTCAAGCGCGCCTACGACAACCGCGTGGTGGAACTGCACGCGCGCGTCAAGGTCCGCATCACCGAGGTGGTGACCGACGAGGAAGGCAACAAGCAGAGCAAGACCTCGATCGTGGATACCACCATCGGTCGCGCCCTGCTGGCTGAAATCCTGCCGGAAGGCCTGCCGTTCGCGCTGGCCAACACCGAGCTGACCAAGAAGAACATCAGCCGCCTGATCAACTCCAGCTACCGCCAGCTCGGTCTGAAGGACACGGTCGTGTTCGCCGACAAGCTGATGTACACCGGCTTCGCCTACGCGACCCGCGCCGGCGTCTCGATCGGCATCGACGACATGCTGATCCCGGACGAGAAGAAGGGCATCCTCACCGAGGCCGAAGCCGAAGTGCTGGAAATCCAGGAGCAGTACCAGTCGGGTCTGGTCACCGCCGGCGAGCGCTACAACAAGGTGGTCGACATCTGGTCGCGCACCAATGAGCGCATCGCCAAGGCGATGATGGACACCATCGGTACCGAGAAGGTCATCAATGCCAAGGGCGAGACCATCGACCAGAAGTCGATGAACTCCCTGTACATCATGGCCGACTCCGGTGCACGAGGCAGCCAGGCGCAGATCCGTCAGCTGGCCGGCATGCGTGGCCTGATGGCCCGTCCCGATGGCTCGATCATCGAGACGCCCATCAAGGCGAACTTCCGCGAAGGCCTGAACGTGCAGGAGTACTTCAACTCCACCCACGGTGCCCGTAAGGGTCTGGCCGATACCGCGCTGAAGACGGCGAACTCGGGTTACCTGACCCGTCGTCTGGTCGACGTGGCGCAGGACGTGGTGATCACCGAGGTGGACTGCGGTACCTCCGAAGGCCTGATCATGACCCCGATCGTTGAAGGCGGCGACGTGGTCGAGCCGTTGAAGGATCGCGTGCTGGGTCGCGTGGTTGCCGAGGACGTGTTCCTGCCGGGCAACGACGAAGATCCGATCGTCACCCGCAACACCCTGCTCGACGAAGCATGGGTCGCCAAGCTTGAAGAGGCCAGCGTGCAGACCATCAAGGTCCGCTCGACGATCTCCTGCGAATCGGCCTTCGGCGTCTGCGGTCGCTGCTACGGCCGCGATCTGGCCCGTGGCCACCTGGTCAACATCGGTGAAGCGGTCGGCGTCATCGCTGCCCAGTCCATCGGTGAGCCGGGTACCCAGCTGACGATGCGTACGTTCCACATCGGTGGTGCGGCATCGCGAGCTGCTGCGGTCGACAACATCACCGTCAAGACCACCGGCTCGGTCAAGTTCAGCAACCTCAAGTCGGTGGCTCATGCCAACGGCTCGCTGGTCGCAGTGTCGCGCTCGGGCGAAATGTCGGTGCTCGATGCGCACGGCCGTGAGCGTGAGCGTTACAAGCTGCCGTACGGCGCAACCATCACCTCCAAGGACGGTGATGCGGTCAAGGCTGGCCAGACCGTGGCCAACTGGGATCCGCATAACCACCCGATCGTTTCGGAAGTGGCTGGTTTCATCCGCTTCATCGACTTCGTCGACGGCATCACCGTCATCGAGAAGACCGATGAGCTGACCGGCCTGGCGTCGCGCGAAATCACCGACCCGAAGCGCCGCGGCGCCCAGGCGAAGGATCTGCGCCCGATCGTCCGCATCGTCGATGGCAAGGGCAACGACCTGTCGATTCCGGGCACCGACCTGCCGGCGCAGTACCTGCTGCCGCCGCGCTCGATCGTCAACCTGCAGGACGGCGCTGCCGTCGGCGTGGGTGACGTGGTTGCCAAGATCCCGCAGGAAGCGTCCAAGACCCGCGACATCACCGGTGGTCTGCCGCGCGTGGCCGATCTGTTCGAAGCGCGCAAGCCGAAGGATCCGGCGGTGCTGGCCGAGCGTTCGGGCATCATCAGCTTCGGCAAGGACACCAAGGGCAAGCAGCGCCTGATCATCAAGGACACCGATGGTTCGGAACACGAAGAGCTGATTCCGAAGTACCGTCAGGTCATCGTGTTCGAAGGTGAGCACGTGACCAAGGGCGAAACCATCGTCGACGGCGAGCCGAGCCCGCAGGACATCCTGCGTCTGCTGGGTGTCGAGCCGCTGGCCGCCTACCTGGTCAAGGAAATCCAGGACGTGTACCGCCTGCAGGGCGTGAAGATCAACGACAAGCACATCGAGGTGATCACCCGCCAGATGCTGCGCAAGGTCGAGATCACCGATCAGGGCAGCAGCAAGTTCCTGAACGGCGAGCAGGTCGAGCGCCAGCGCGTCATCGAGGAAAATGCACGCCTGACCACCCGCAACGAGCTGATCGCCCGTTTCGACCCGGTCCTGCTGGGCATCACCAAGGCCTCGCTGGCAACCGAGTCGTTCATCTCGGCGGCGTCCTTCCAGGAAACCACCCGCGTGCTGACCGAGGCTGCCGTCCGCGGCACCAAGGACAACCTGCGCGGCCTGAAGGAAAACGTGATCGTCGGCCGTCTGATCCCGGCCGGTACCGGTCTGTCCTACCACGCCAACCGCCGCCGCAACGCGAGCGGGCTGACCGATTCGGAAATGCAGACCCTGTCGGGCACCCCGGTTGCTGCACCGGCCGTCGTGGCCGTGGCTGCGCCGGAAGTGGTGGTGGAATCGACCGACGCCGAGCAGGCCGAGGATTGATCGACGGGTCCGGCTCCGGCCGGACCTCGATCGGGCAGGGGACGGCCATCGGCCGGTCCCTGCTGGACGTTCCGGCCTCGTGCCGGACAAGCATCACGCAGATCCGGTTCCGGCCGGATCTGCACTCGAGGGCCCAGGCCGCTGGTCTGTTCGCTTTCGATGAGGTAGGATGCCGCCCGGCCCAGCGATGGGTCGGACGACAACCTGAACGGGGGGCATGGAGAAGGCTCCCCTGTAACGGCCCAGGATCAGGGCTGGCTTGGCGTGTGCGCATTTGACCGCGTTTTCGTCAGGTTGCTACAATCGTCTGTCTCAGCAGGCCGGTTTTTCGCCTGCTCGCACATATCCGCATTCATGGCCGGTTTTTTTCGGCCTCTCTCAGAAGAACATACTGATGGCGACGATCAATCAGCTTGTCCGCAAGCCGCGGCAGGCAACCACTTATAAGAGCGCCTCGCCGGCTCTCGAAAAGTGCCCCCAGCGCCGTGGCGTTTGCACGCGCGTTTACACCACTACTCCGAAGAAGCCGAACTCGGCGCTTCGCAAGGTTGCCAAGGTTCGCCTGACCAACCAGGAAGAAGTGATTTCCTACATCGGCGGTGAAGGCCACAACCTGCAGGAGCACTCCGTGGTCCTGATCCGTGGCGGTCGCGTCAAGGATCTGCCGGGTGTGCGTTACCACACCGTTCGTGGTTCGCTCGACGCCTCCGGCGTTGCCAAGCGTCGCCAGGGCCGTTCCAAGTACGGCGCCAAGCGTCCGAAGAGCTAAGGGAAAGCACACATGTCTCGTAAAGGTAATACGCCGCAGCGCGCAGTCCTGCCGGATCCGAAGCACGGAAGCGAAACCATCGCCCGTTTCATCAACATGGTGATGCTGAGCGGCAAGAAGTCGGTCGCTGAAAAGATCGTCTATGGCGCCATGGACGTGATCGGTGAGAAGAACCCGAATTCCGTCGAGCTGGTTCAGAAGGCTCTGGAAAACGTGGCTCCGTCGGTCGAAGTCAAGTCCCGCCGTGTCGGTGGTGCCACCTATCAGGTGCCGGTCGAAGTGCGCGCCTCGCGCAAGATGGCCCTGGCCATGCGTTGGCTGATCGACTCCGCGCGCAAGCGTGGTGAGAACACCATGCCGAAGAAGCTGGCCGCTGAACTGATCGACGCTGCGGAAAACCGTGGCGGCGCCATCAAGAAGCGCGAAGAAACCCACCGCATGGCCGAAGCCAACAAGGCATTCGCCCACTACCGCTGGTGAGTTTGACGGCCTTGTAAAACAGGCAGGGCAGCACCATTTCGGTGCTGCCTCGCGGCCCCAGAAGGGCTGCGCCAATCCGAAGGCCGCCGAAAGGCGGCGTTCGGCCATCCGAAATCCAAGAAATCTGAGAGGCTCCCCGTGGCCCGTTCCACTCCCATCGAGCGTTACCGCAATTTCGGCATCATGGCTCACATCGATGCCGGCAAGACCACCACGTCCGAGCGCATCCTGTTCTACACCGGCAAGAGCCACAAGATCGGTGAAGTGCATGACGGCGCCGCCACCATGGACTGGATGGAGCAGGAGCAGGAGCGTGGCATCACGATCCAGTCCGCTGCGACCACCGCGTTCTGGAAGGGCATGGACAAGTCCCTGCCGGAGCACCGCTTCAACATCATCGACACCCCGGGGCACGTCGACTTCACCATCGAAGTGGAGCGCTCGCTGCGCGTGCTCGACGGTGCCGTCTTCGTGCTGTGTGCCGTCGGTGGCGTGCAGCCGCAGTCGGAAACCGTGTGGCGCCAGGCCAACCGTTACAAGGTGCCGCGCATCGCGTTCGTCAACAAGATGGACCGCACCGGCGCCAACTTCACCAAGGTTGTCGGCCAGCTGAAGGCGAAGCTGGGTGCCAAGGCCGTTCCGATGCAGCTGCCGATCGGCGCTGAGGAAGGCTTCAAGGGCGTCGTCGATCTGCTGAAGATGAAGGCCATCCATTGGGATGAAGCCTCGCAGGGCATGAAGTTCGAGTACAGCGATGTGCCGGCCGACCTGCTGGCTGAAGCGACCGAAGCCCGTACCTTCATGATCGAAGCGGCTGCCGAAGCCAGCGAAGAGCTGATGGACAAGTACCTGGGCGGCGATGAGCTGACCGAGGCCGAGATCATCGAAGCCCTGCGCGTGCGCACCCTGGCGACCGACATCGTGCCGATGTACTGCGGCTCGGCGTTCAAGAACAAGGGCGTGCAGGCCATGCTGGACGGCGTGATCCAGCTGCTGCCGTCGCCGATCGACGTGCCGGACGTGACCGGTACCGACGTTGACGATGAAACCAAGGAAATGAGCCGCAAGTCTGACGACAAGGCTCCCTTCTCGGCCCTGGCCTTCAAGATCATCACCGATCCGTTCGTCGGCGCGCTGACCTTCTTCCGTGTCTACTCGGGCACGTTGAATGCAGGCGACCAGCTGCTGAACTCGGTGAAGGGCAAGAAGGAGCGCATCGGCCGTATCCTGCAGATGCACTCCAACAACCGCGAAGAAATCAAGGAAGTTCTGGCCGGCGACATCGCCGCCGCCGTGGGCCTGAAGGACACCACCACTGGTGACACCCTGTGCTCCATGGATCAGCCGATCATCCTCGAGCGCATGGTGTTCCCGGAGCCGGTCATCTCGATGGCCGTCGAGCCGAAGACCAAGTCCGACCAGGAAAAGATGGGTCTGGCACTGGGTCGTCTGGCGCAGGAAGATCCGTCGTTCCGCGTCAAGACCGACGAAGAATCCGGCCAGACCATCATCTCGGGCATGGGTGAGCTGCACCTGGACATCATCGTTGACCGCATGAAGCGCGAGTTCAACGTTGAAGCCAACGTCGGCAAGCCGCAGGTGGCGTATCGCGAAACGATCACCCTGTCGGACGTGAAGTCGGACTACAAGCACGCCAAGCAGTCCGGTGGTAAGGGTCAGTACGGTCACGTCGTGATCGAGCTGTCGCCGATCACCGATGCCGATCGTGCAGATCCGAAGATCGCCCCGGGCATCAAGGACGACTTCCTGTTCATCAACGACATCACCGGTGGCGTGATTCCGAAGGAATTCATCCCGTCGATCGAAAAGGGCCTGCGCGAAACCATCACCAGCGGTCCGCTGGCTGGCTTCCCGGTCGTGGACGTCAAGGTGAAGCTGGTGTTCGGCTCGTACCATGACGTCGACTCCTCGGAAATGGCGTTCAAGCTCGCTTCCTCGATGGCCTTCAAGGAAGGCTTCCGCAAGGCCAAGCCGGTCCTGCTGGAGCCGATCATGAAGGTCGAGATCGTGACCCCGGAGGATTACCAGGGTGACGTGATGGGCGACGTCAGCCGTCGTCGCGGCGTTCTGCAGGGTTCTGATACCACCGGTGACGGTTCGGCCAGCATCATCAACGCGATGATCCCGCTGGGCGAAATGTTTGGCTACGCGACCTCGCTGCGTTCGCAGACCCAGGGCCGCGCCACCTTCACGATGGAATTTGACCACTACGAGCCGGCGCCGAACAACATCGCCGACGAAGTCATGAAGAAGGCCTGAGCGTAACGCTCAGGTCCTCCAAACCACTTACGAACTAAAAGGTAGAACGAAATGGCAAAGGGTAAGTTCGAGCGCACCAAGCCGCACGTCAACGTCGGCACCATCGGTCACGTCGATCACGGCAAGACCACGCTGAC
>NZ_QAIJ01000004.1:594-4138 GCF_003060985.1 Stenotrophomonas sp. HMWF023 | reverse complement strand
CCGGGCGCGAGTTTCGCAGCCATATCACTGACCATTTCCTGGTGGATGCCGGTATCGACTTCCGGATGGAATTCCGCTCGCTGCGGCACGCCGTACAACGCTTCCAGCTCCGGCAATATCGGGCCCAGCGCGTGCGCGTCGTGCAGGGTGCGCAGGAACGCGGACGGGCGTTCGCACACCAGTGCCTTGCGCAGTTCCTGCCACACACGTTCCGGCACCAGCGCGTCGAGCTCGCCACTGGCGGCAATCTCGCGCATCAGTTCCATGGTTTCCGGCGCGACGGTGAAGCCGAGCGAGGCGAAGCGGGCCATGAAGCGCGCCGCACGCAGCACGCGTAGCGGGTCTTCAACGAAGGCGGGACCGACATGGCGCAGCACGCGCTGCTCGATGTCACGCGCGCCGCCATAGGGGTCGACGAGCACGCCGCTGTCTTCATCGCAGGCGATGGCGTTGATGGTGAAGTCGCGGCGCTGCAGGTCTTCTTCCAGCGTCACCGCTGGATCGGCATCGACCACGAAGCCGCGGTAGCCGCGGCCGGATTTGCGTTCGGTGCGCGCCAGCGCATATTCCTCGCCGGTCTTCGGGTGCAGGAAGACGGGGAAATCGCGGCCCACGGCGGTAAAGCCCTGCGCTTCCATCTGCGCGGGCGTGGCGCCGACGACGACCCAGTCACGGTCGCCGGCAGGGCGCTGCAGCAGGCGGTCGCGCACGGCGCCGCCGACAAGATAGATCTTCATGTGGGGGATGATGGCACGGTAGCGCCGGGCCATGCCCGGCGGGATACATCGCGGCGTCCGCCGGGCATGGCCCGGCGCTACCGTCACCGGTCGATCAGTCGCCGCCCTGGTCGGCGTTGGCGGCGCAGGTGAAGGCCTTGCGCTTGTCCACCAGGCGGCCCATCAGGCGGTCGCTCAGCGGCAATGCGTCGCCATTGAGGCGCCAGTCGTAGATCACGCTGAAGGCCAGCACGCGGGCAACGTACTCGCGCGTTTCCTTGTAGCTGATGGTCTCGATCCACAGGTCCGGATCGAAGCCCGGGCGCTGGGTCTGCCAGCGTGCAGTCGGCGTCGGGCCAGCGTTGTAGGCGGCGATGGTCACGTAGGGCAGGCCCTCGTACTTGTTCATCAACTGCCGCAGGTACGCGGTACCGATGGCGATGTTGGTGTCCGGGTCGTACAGGCTGTCAGCGCCGCCGTAGCCGGTCAGGCCGATGGACTTGGCCACGCCGGCACCGGTCGCCGGCAGCACCTGCATCAGGCCCATGGCGTTGGCAGGCGAACGCGCGCGCGGGCTGAACACGCTTTCCGCACGGATCTCAGCGGCCACCCAGGCAGGGTCCAGCGCATTGCGCGCCGACTCGCGGCGGATCGTGGCGTCGTGGTGCAGCGGGAAGCGCAGGTCGTACAGGCGCTGCTCCTGCTTCTGCTTGCCGAGCGAGAACACTGCGCGGTCGAACCAGCCGTTGTCCTGCGCCACGCGCACCGCGAGGCGACGCTGGGTGTCATCGAAGCGCGACAGTGCGTTGTTCCATTCGGCCACCGCCCAGCCGGCGCGGTCGATCTGGTACAGCGCCATCGCGCGCTGGATGGCCGGATCGCGGGCCACCACGGCCTGCGCCTGCGCGCTGTCGTTGGGCTTCCACGGGCACAGGGTGTAGGGCTGCTGCACCTTGTCCGCCGCCAGGAAACCATGGAAGGTCGGCGCACGTGCAGCTTCGCGGAACAGCGGCTGTGCCTGCTGTGCCTGGCCGGTCTTTTCCAGCATACGGCCTTCGAAATAGCGCCAGCGCGAATCGTTGCGCTGGGTTGGGCCCATCTTGCGGATCGCTGCCAACGTCGCCGGCCAATCGCCGCGCGACATCGCTTCGCGTGCACGCCATTCGTGCAGGCGTTCGTCGTAGGCCGCATCGGGCACGGCATTCAAGCGGCGGGCAGAGTCGGGCAGGTAGGACGCCACCGTCCACAGGGCGATCTGGTACCGCACCTGGCCCTGCTGTTCGGCGCTCAGGCCCAACGCCTGCGCGTACTGCGGCAGCTGCTGTTCGGTGGCGTCCGGGTCGGCCTTGGCCAGCTTGGCCAGGCCATCGGTGGCGATACGCCGGCTGCGCTCGTTGCGCGGCCAGTTCAGGGCACTGGCATTGGGTTTGTCGACGAACGCGGCGTAGGTGGTGGCCTGTGCAAGATCACTGGCCGGCAGGCCGCGGGCGGCCGAACGCATCACCGCCGGCTGCTGTGCATCGGCAGCGGCATCGATACGCTCCCAGCGCAGTGCATCGCTCATGCCACCCTGCGCCTGCAGCACGGCGAACACGGCGTCGCAGGCATCAGGCAGTGACTTGCCGTTCTTGCGCCACAGATCCTGTGCCTCGCCAATCCACTGCGGGTCCACCTTGCCGGTGGCCTGCCGCGCTGTCAGCTGCGCACAGCGCAGGCCGAGGTTGTCGGTCGGCACCCAGTTGGCCAGCAGCGTCGGCCAGTCCTGGCGGCGCGCTACAGAGGGCAGCCAAGCGCTGCGGAAGCTGTTGGCCACGGCCTGGCCCTGGTAGCGCTTGAGGAAGGCCTGCGCCTGCGCCGTATCCACGGTGTCGATGTTGCGCCGCAGGTTGGCGAACTCCAGCCAGCCATACGCTGGATGGCGGCTGAGCGCGGCGGCCTGGCCGGGATCGAACTGGCCACGTTCGGCGGCCGCGATGGCGGCCTTCAACTGGGCGTTCTGGGCATCGAGGGACTGGGCACTCGCGCAGCCGATCAGCAGCGTGGTGGTCAGCGGGAGCAGGGACAGGGCGGTCGAAGATCGTCGGGTCATGGCGACCAGCATAGCGGGCGGTGGCTGAATTCAGTTTCGCGCTGTGTACACGGCTGGAGAGGGCAACGACAGCTGAATGAAGTTGTGATCCGCACTGCCGCGAGGGCAGCTGCCCAGCGTAGGTTTGGGCTGGGGCGACCGGCCCTGCTGCAGGGAGCGGCACATGGCATTCAGTAGCGCAGGAAGAAGCGGCCCGCTGGCGGACATCAACGTCACGCCACTGGTGGATGTGATGCTGGTGTTGTTGATCATCTTCATCGTGACCGCGCCGATGTTGTCGCGGCCGATCAACGTGCAGCTGCCGCAGGCCACCGATCGCGTGGTTGATCGCCCCGAGCCACCGCCGCCGATCGAGCTGCGCCTGGATGCGTCCAGCCAGTTGAGCTGGGACGGGCAGCCGATGGCCATCGGCGATCTGCAGTCGCGCCTGCAGGCGCAGGCCAGCCAGCATGCCGGCAACCTGCCGGAGCTGCGCATCAGCACCGATCCGTCGGCCAAGTACGACGGCATGGCCAAGATCCTGGCCGCCGCTGAGGCCACCGGCATGGAACGCATCGCGTTCGTGCAGTGAGCGAGTCACCGGTGCGGCCTTCCTGATGGAGGGCCGCACTCGCGCAGGGGCGCTTACAAAGATGCCGATAGCGAGCGCGGCCTTCGGTGAATACGCAGCGAAATGACGTTATCTGCTTTCAGAATCGTCAAATCTGCGTGAAATAGTGTCGGGCATCACGCCGCGATC
>NZ_QAIJ01000004.1:0-584 GCF_003060985.1 Stenotrophomonas sp. HMWF023 | reverse complement strand
GCAGGGGGGAGCGCGGCAGTCCATGTCCCGACATTCCTTTGGAGAGAGAGCGAATGAATTACCTGCACCACCGCCCCTTGGCGGTTGCCGTCGCGCTGTGCGTGACCGCCCTGGCACCGATGGGTGCTGCTGCCCAATCGACCACCACCAATCTGGACGCGATCGAAGTCACCGGCACCCGCATCAAGCGCGCTGAAGTGGAAGGCCAGGTGCCGGTCCAGACCCTCAATCGCGCCGACATCGAACGCACCGGTCTGACCTCGATCGGTGAAGTGCTGCAACAGCTCACCGGCTCAGGCTCGGCGCTCAATGCCAAATTCAATTCGTCGGGCAACTTCGGTTTCCCGCCTGACGGTAGTGGTGTCGGCGCGGGTTCGGCGCAGGTGGACCTACGCCATCTGGGTGCCAAGCGTGTACTGGTGCTGGTCGATGGCATCCGCTGGGTCAACGAATCCTCGGCCTCGGGCGTGGGCTCGGCCACCGACCTCAACACCATTCCGCTGGCCATCGTTGAACGCATCGAAGTGCTGGAAGACGGCGCGTCGTCGCTGTACGGCTCCGATGCCATCGCCGGTGTGGTCAAC
>NZ_QAIJ01000253.1:25310-26204 GCF_003060985.1 Stenotrophomonas sp. HMWF023 | reverse complement strand
TGCCCACACCGCCCCGCCCACCACGGAACGCCCGCCGCTGCTGTTGCCGTTGACGTCGCTTCTGCGGGTGCCGGGTGCAACCCGGCCGAACACCCTTACCCCCGCAGCAGCATGAACGGCAACAGCACCAATGCCGCCGCCACCGCCATGCCCAGCAGCACCAGCACCACGAATCCAGGGCGACGCCGGAACAGGCTGCCAAAGGTCTCGGCAGTACCATCGCGAAGGGCCTGCTCGCGCTCAGCGCGGACCCGCACGCCGCGGGCCGCCTGGTACTCGGCCATCAGCGCCTTGGCGCGCGGCTGGTCAGTATCCTCGCGCAGCCACAGGCCACCATTGGAGATGCCCCAGGGGCTGGGTTCGGTGCGGTACCAGGCGATGCCGTGCTGGTCGAGCAGCGTGCAGACATCGGCATATTCGTCGTTGCCGACATTGCGCAGATTGAGCAGGAGTTTTGCCATGCGCCCATGATACCCGGCGCCGATGCGCTAACCTTGCCGCCCTTGACTCATCACCCCCGGAGACGCCTGATGCGCCGCCTGCTGCTTCCCCTGCTGCTGTCCCTCGCCGCCGTTGGTTGCTCGTCGGAGCCGTCCGGCCCGCCACCGGGAGGCACCATCGCTGCTTTCGAGCGCATCGACACCCAGCCCGGCACCGGCGCCGAGGCCGTGACCGGCCAGAAGGTCAGCGTGCATTACACCGGCTGGATCTACGACGAGCGCGCCGACAACAAGCACGGCAAGACCTTCGACAGTTCAGTCGAACGCAGCGAGCCGTTCACCTTCACGCTGGGCGCCGGCCAGGTCATCCGCGGTTGGGATGAAGGCGTCGCCGGCATGAAGGTCGGTGGCAAGCGCACGCTGATGATTCCGCCGGAATTCGGCTATGGCGATC
>NZ_QAIJ01000253.1:12865-25296 GCF_003060985.1 Stenotrophomonas sp. HMWF023 | reverse complement strand
CCGCCGCGCCGCGTCGCCGTCATCGGCGGCGGCCCGGCAGGGCTGTTTGCCGCCGAGAGGCTGCGCGCGGCGGGGATCGACGTTGATCTGTACGAGGCCAAGGGCTCGCCGGGCCGCAAGTTCCTGATCGCAGGCAAGGGTGGGCTCAACCTCACCCATTCCGACCCGCGTCCGCTGTTCGACAGCCGCTACCGCGAGCAGGCCGCCAGCGTCGGCCAATGGCTGGACGGCTTCGACGCGCAGGCGCTGCGCGACTGGGCCGCAGGCTTCGGTGTGGAGACCTACGTCGGCAGTTCCGGCCGCGTGTTCCCGGTTGACCGCAAGGCCGCACCGCTGTTGCGCGGCTGGGTTCGCCGGCTGAAGGAACAGGGCGTGCGCCTGCACGTCAACCATCGCTGGCTGGGCTGGAGCGAAGACGGCGCACTGCGCTTTGCCACCGAGACGGGTGTGCTGGACGTGCGCGCCGACGCGACGGTGTTGGCGCTGGGTGGCGGAAGCTGGCCGCAGCTCGGCAGCGACGGCGCATGGGTTCCGGCCTTGCAGGCCCGCGCCGTGAATATCGCGCCGCTGCAATCAGCCAACTGCGGATTCGACGTGGCGTGGACACCCTTCTTCGCACAGCGCCATGCGGGCGCGCCGCTGAAGCCGGTCGTTGCACATTGGCATGGCCTCGAGGGTGAACCCCGCTCCCTGCAGGGCGAGTGCGTGGCCAGCGAGTACGGTATCGAAGGCAGCCTGATCTACGCCCTGTCGGCCGACCTGCGCGACACCATCAACCGCGACGGTCACGCCACGCTGTGGCTGGACCTGGTTCCGGGCCGCGACGAGGCACGCCTGCTGGCCGATCTCTCGCAGCCGCGCAAGGGCCGCAGCTTCGGCGAGCACCTGCGTCGCCAAGCTGGACTGGACGCAGTGAAGACCGCGCTGGTATTCGAAACGCTGGGCAAGGATGCCGGCAACGATCTGGCCGCCGTAGTCACCACATTGAAGCGCCTGCCGTTGCGCCTGCTGCGCCCGCGGCCGATGGCCGAGGTGATCAGCACGGCCGGCGGCGTGCGCCTGGATGCGCTGGACGACGGCTTGATGCTGCGTGCCTTGCCGGGGGTGTTCTGCGCAGGAGAAATGCTGGACTGGGAAGCACCGACCGGTGGGTACCTGTTGACGGCGTGCTATGCCAGCGGACGGCGTGCGGCAGACGGCGTGACGGCGTGGTTGGCCACGCGTTGATCAACGTGTGGTAGCTCCGGACACATCAGGCTGGCCGGCGCATTTTCACCGAAGCCAATGCCACGCCACTGGGATGCGGATACAGTTCCTCGCGTTCGGCAACGAAGCCCTGCCGCTGGTAGAACGGCACGGCATTGAGCGAAGCAGACAACACCACCTCCCGCGTCGGGTCGGCCAGGGCCAGCAACCGCTGCATCAGCGCCTGGCCGATCCCCTGCCCGCCTCGATGCGGATCGACGAACAGCGCGTCAATCTCGTTGCCCTCGGCATCGAGCACGCCGAACCCCAGCACGTCGCCCCGATCGTTCTCGGCGACGACGCAGCCGCCCTGCCCCAGCAACCGCGAATACTGCACCGGCGGTGGCGATGCCGACCACGGCGCGATCACCTCCGGCGGATAGTGGCTGCTGCACAGCTCGCGTACGCAGCGCGTTCGCAGGGCCCACAGCGTGCTTACATCATCGTTGGTACCGGTCCTGAACTGCATGCAATCTCCGTATGTTTCTGGCTTTCGTACAGCCGAGCACCGGCTCGGCTCCACTACGCGACTCATCGCGACTTGCTGGCCCGCAGCGCCTGGATCTTCGGCGGCGGCTGGAAGGAATCACTGCGCGCGTCGGCCCAGAACGAATGGAACACCGCGTGGTCGGGCACCTTGTGCAGCAGCTCGCCCGGCTCCAGGTAGCGGTACAACGAGGCCAGCGAACGGATCTCGACCGGCGACACCCGGCGCAGGATGTGTTCCGGGCCAAGCTCGGCCGGATCATTCAAGCCTGCCGCACACAGCAACTCCTTCAGCGCATGCAGCGTGTGCTCGTGGAAGCTGTACACGCGCGTAGCCTTGTCCGGTGCGTCGAGATGCTTCCAGCGCGCCGGATCCTGGGTAGCGATGCCGGTGGGGCACTTGTCGGTATGGCAGCTGAGCGACTGGATGCAGCCCAGCGCGAACATGAAACCGCGCCCGGCATTGCACCAGTCGGCACCCATCGCAATGGTGCGGGCGATATCGAACGCGCTGGTTATCTTGCCGGCCGCACCGATACGGATGTGCTCGCGCAGGTCCAGGCCAACCAGGGTGTTGTGCACCAGCAGCAACGCCTCGTGCATCGGCACACCCACGTGATCGACGAACTCGGCGGGTGCCGCACCGGTGCCGCCTTCGGCGCCATCGACGACGATGAAGTCAGGCAGCAGACCGGTCTCGTGCATCGCCTTGGCGATGCCGAACCATTCCCACGGGTGGCCGATGGCCAGCTTGAAGCCGACCGGCTTGCCACCGGACAGCTCGCGCAGGCGGGCGACGAACTGCAGCAGTTCAACCGGCGTGGAGAACGCCGAATGGCGTGACGGAGAAACACAGTCCACGCCCATCGGCACGCCACGCGTCACCGATATCTCGGCCGTCACCTTCGGCGCCGGCAGCACGCCACCGTGTCCCGGCTTGGCGCCCTGCGAGAGCTTGATCTCGATCATCTTGACCTGCTCGAGCGCGGCATTGATGGCGAAGCGTTCCTCGCTGAAGCCGCCCTTCTCGTCACGGCACCCGAAGTAGCCCGAGCCGATCTCCCACACCAGGTCGCCGCCCATCTCACGGTGATAGGGCGAAATCGAGCCTTCGCCGGTGTCGTGGTAGAAACCACCCCGGCGCGCGCCTTCGTTCAACGCACGGATCGCGTTGGCCGACAGCGAGCCGAAACTCATCGCCGAGATGTTGAACACGCTGGCCGAATAGGGTTTGGCACAGTTCGCACCGATCAGCACGCGGAAATCGTGCTTGGCGATGGTGGTCGGCGCCAGTGAATGGTTGATCCATTCGTAGTCCACCGCATAGGTGCTGCGCAGGGTGCCGAAGGGCACCGTATCCATCTGGTTCTTGGCACGCTGGTAGATCAGTGCGCGCTGCTGCCGCGAGAACGGCACATCTTCCAGATCGCTCTGCACGAAGTACTGGCGGATCTCCGGGCCGATGGATTCCAGGCCGTAGCGGAAGTGCGCCATCACCGGATAGTTGCGGCGCAGGGTGCTGCGCTTCTGCAGCAGGTCCCAGGTCCCCAGCGCCACCATCGCAGCTGTAAGGCCGACGCCCCAATACCAGGCCGGCCAGATCGTGGCCAGCCACAGGCAGATCGGAAACATCAGGATGGCGAGCAGGTAGACGATATACCGGTGCATGGCGTTCCTCGGTTGCAACTGCCCCCGAGTCTACCGCGCAAGCACCTACAGGCGATCGTCGACCACGCTGCGCGGCCAGGCAGACTTCACGTCGTAGACCAGTCCACCGGGCGCCAGCAGGCTGCGGATATGGGCATCGTCCATCGCCTTGAAGCTCTCATGAGCCACCGCCAGCACCACTGCGTCGTAGCTGCCAGCCACTGGCTCGGCCAGCCAGTTCACACCTTCGTCCGCCAGTGCAGCCGGCCCTACCCACGGATCGCTCACGTCCACCTGCGCGCCGCTGTCGGCCAGCCGCTGGGCCAGTTCCAGCGCGCGGCTGTTGCGCAGGTCCGGGCAATCCTCCTTGAAGGTCACGCCCAGCACCAGGATGCGCGATTGCGCCGGTGCACGATCTCGTTCGGCAAGCATCGCCAACACACGATTGGCCACATGCTCGCCCACCCGGTTGTTGACCTGCCGCGCGGTATGGATGAGGTCGGGGTGGTAGCCCATGCTTTCGGACTTGTGCAGCAGGTAGTACGGGTCTACGCCGATGCAGTGGCCTCCCACCAGCCCCGGTCGGAACGGCAGGAAATTCCATTTGCTGCCTGCGGCGTCGAGCACATCCTGGGTGTCGATGCCGAGGCGATCGAAAATCAAGGCCAACTCGTTGACCAGCGCGATGTTGACGTCGCGCTGGATGTTCTCCACCACCTTGGCCGCTTCGGCGACCCGCATCGACGGCACCGGGAACGTACCGGCGGTGATGATCCGCTGGTACAGGCCGTCGACTACCGCAGCCACTTCTGGCGTTGAGCCGGAGGTGATCTTGCGGATGTCGGCCAGGCGCCGTTGGCGGTCGCCAGGGCTGACCCGCTCGGGACTGTAGCCGCAGTAGAAATCGTCGTTGAAGCGCAGGCCCGAGCCCTGCTCCAGCAACGGCACACAGACTTCTTCGGTGGTACCCGGGTAGACGGTGGATTCGTAGATCACCAGGTCACCGGCGCGAAGATGGCTGGCGATCAATCGCGTCGCCGAGCGCAGCGGCTCCAGATCCGGTTGCTCGTAGGCATCGATCGGCGTGGGCACGGTGACGATGTAGACGTTGCAGGTGTCAAGCTGCGCCGGATCGCTGCTGTAGCGCAGCAGCGTGGCGCTGGCCAGTTCGTCCGGCTCCATCTCCAGCGTGTGGTCCTGCCCGCCAGCCAGTTCGGCGATGCGCGCAGCGTCGATGTCGTACCCCAGCGTGGGCAGCTGCCGGCCGAAAGCCACCGCCAACGGCAGCCCGACGTACCCCAGGCCGATGATGGCCGGGGACGGCATCTGTACTGCGCCGATCGGCGCACTCATGCGCGGCGTCCGGCAGCTGGCGACGGTGTCCACTGGGTCATGCGAGGGTCCGGGTGCGGGCAAACATGCCGACAAGATTAACCGCGGCAGCGCCGCCAGACCACGTCGGACTCAGGATCCCAGGCTGACGGCGGCCGGCTCGAGCTCGCCGTGCCCTCCCGTCCAGGCCCGCAACAACAAGCAGAAGCCATGATCCGGGGGATCCTGCTCCAGGCTGAAACCGTGCCATGGGGCCGCCACGATGCTGGCCAGCGTCGCCGGATCCACATGCCGGTTGGCCATCGTCCAGCGCGGGAACCAGCGGGTCGGGATCGGGCCTGCGGCAAGCTGGATGATGCTGCCGTGGCGACGTGCATTGCCGATGCGCGCGTGCACCGAGGCCAGCCCATCCCGTGGACCTTCGATGTACTGCAGGAAGCGGCTGCCATCGAACATCAGCACCCCGGTCACCCCGGCCATGCGGTTGAACGCGGTCGCATCGACCAGCAGCGCGTCGAGCTCGGGCACGTCCAGTCCCTCACTGGCCGTGCTGACATAGGCGTACGCATGCAACGGCATGTCCATCACTCCCCTCCTGAGTGCAGAGGAATATGACAGGAAGCGCGAGGACTTCAAGCGTTGGCTATTCCGGCGGCGCCTCGACCTGGTAGCCGCGCTGCACCAGCGCATCCAGATAGCCTTCGCCCAGCAGCAGGCTGACCGGCACCGTCGCAAACGTGCCAGCGTGATGGGTCAGCGCCACATCCACGCCCTGCAGCCAGCGCGTACGCACCTGCTGCGGCATGTCACTCCAGCCACGCCTGCGCACGAAGGCCGAATCCTGCAGCAATTCGCGGCAGGTCTGCGCCATCGCAGAGCCCGACAGCCGACGCAGTGCGGCGACATCGCCAAGTGCCCAGGCATTGGCCCGCTCACGCAACACCGGCGCCTGGAATTCCACGGTGTCGAGCGTGCGTTCGAAGCATGCGCGGTCATCGACTTCGGTGGCCTGCAGTTCCTTCAACGTGCCACGGATGTCGTCGACCTTCAGCTTCACCTGCACATCTTCCGGCTTCAGATCGCGGGCCTTGTAGGCGCGCCCGAGCGCTTCCTTCACCTGCTTGCCGTCGCGCAGGCCGTTGCGCTTGAGGAACGCCTGGTAAAGGCGACCGGAGGCCACCAGCGGACGGTCCTTTTCCACGCCACGGTCATTGCCCATGTAGGTCTGTTTCAGCCCCAGCCAGCGTGCGTAAGTTGCCGCCGGCAGGATCTGATCCAGCGTGCGCCCCTGCGGATCGCGCGCGGTCTTCATCGCCAGCGGCAGCAGCGTCAGGCCCTTGAACACACCAATCTTCGCATCGAGGCTGAAACCCGGATCGCCCAGCACATGGTCGACACCGGCGATGGTCCGCTCGACTTCATCCGAGCGCCATTGCACGCCGCTTGGCAACGGCGAGACCGTTCCCAGGATCCACAGCACATGCCCCTGCGGAGCGGTCACCTTCCAGAGCCCGGGGCCCGGTTGTTCACCGGTGACCTGCACCGTGTCCATATCCACCACCGGGCCAGTGAGCGCTGGTACCTGCTGCGCGGCGGCCGGGCCTGTCGCCAGCATCAGCCCCAGCACGGCACTGCATCCGATCCATCGCTTGCCACGTGCACGCATATCGCCATTCCCGGGAACGTTGGCGGACTGTACCCAGCCCCGCGCCCGGCTGCGTAAAAGCAGCGTTAGCCGGCGGCAGCGGCGGCGATTCCGTTACAATCGGCGCGCGCTGCAGGCCCGGATGGCGAAACTGGTAGACGCATCGGACTTAAAATCCGCCGGGGGCAACCCCATGCCGGTTCGATTCCGGCTCCGGGCACCACCCAATCACGCATCGACGCCCCAGCAAAGGGTCCACTGAAAGGGATGCGGCCATTCGGCTGCCGTCGCTGCGATCGAGACGGCTTCAGGCAGACATGGCAAAATCGACTGCGCCGCCCCGGCCGCCGAACGACGCATAGGGAGATCACCCATGAAGTGGACATGGCTCGCATCATCGCTGGCGCTGGTCACGCTGCTCGCCCAGGCCACCGCACCGGCATCGGCGCAGGCCCGTTCGGACAGCCACCGCAACCTCGACGGAAGCCGGGATATCCGCAACAGCGACGGATCGTCCAGCCGCATCAAGCGCGATCTGTCCGGCCACGTGATCGCCGAGCACAGCAACGGCAGCCGTTCGACCACCACTACCGATCTGGGTGGCCGCAAGCGCACCACCCACAGCGATGGCAGCTACTCCAACAGCAGCACCGACCTGAGCGGCAACATCCGCACCGAGTACAGCAACGGCGCCTACTCCGTCAGCAAGCGTGACCTGAGCGGCAGGTGGCGCACCGAGTACAGCGATGGCTCCTATTCGACCAGCGTGCGCGATCTCAGCGGCAACTGGACCACCACCTCCAGCGGCGGCATGGCCGCGCGCCACCCCGAACGCGGCGTCGGCAAGCGCTGAGGCTGCGCTCAGATCGCCCGCGAGTAGCGAGGCTGCTCCTGGGCAACACGCAGATAGGGATCGAAGCACATGGCCAGCAGGCGCAGCAGCGGCCGTCCCGGCTCGCTGGTGCGCACTACGCCATCGCGGTACTCGGCCAGGCCATCCTGCTGCAGGCGCTGCACGGCCTGAAGGTCTTCGGCGAAGTAGGTCTCGAAGTCGATGCCATGGCGCTGGGCCAGTGACGTGCCATCCACTTCACCCTGGCACATCAACTGCTGGATCAGCTCGGCACGCAGCTCATCGTCGGCGCTGAGCGCGACGCCGCGCCACACCGGCAGTTGTCCCTGGTCCACTGCGTTTTCCCACGACGGCAGGTCGCGCGGGTTCTGGCTGTACGTGGCACCCACATGGCTGATCGCACTTACGCCCAGGCCGATCAGATCGGTGTCGGCATGGGTGGTGTAGCCCATGAAGTTGCGATGCAGCTGGCCGGCGCGCTGGGCACGCGACAGATCCTCTTCCGGCAATGCGAAGTGGTCCATGCCGATGTACTGGTAACCGGCCGCGGACAGGCGCTCCACCGCCAGGCCCAGCAGCGCCAGCTTGTCTTCCGGCGAAGGCATGCGGCTTTCGTCGATCTGCCGCTGCGCGCGGAACAGGTGTGGCAGATGCGCATAGCCGTACACCGCCAGTCGATCCGGACGCAGCGCCAGCACCAGTTCCAGGGTACGGCCGAAGCCCTCCAGGCTCTGCCCGGGCAGGCCGTAGATCAGATCGACGTTGACCGAACGCATGCCGCTGTCGCGGCACGCGCGCAGGATGTCCAGCGTCTGCCGCACGCCCTGCACGCGGTTGATCGATTCCTGCACCTGCGGGTCGAAATCCTGCACACCCAGGCTGGCGCGGTTGAAGCCGAGCCGGGCCAGCATCGCCACGTCGCTGGTATCGATGAAACGGGGGTCAAGTTCAATGGAAAAATCACGCTGCGACGAATCGCTGAAATCGAAGCGGCGGCGCAGCCCCTCGACCAGCGCAGTCATCGCATCGGCATCCAGGAAATTCGGTGTGCCACCGCCGAGGTGCAGCTGGATCACTTCACGGCCGTCGGCGAACTGCGGTGCCAAAAGGTCTGCCTCGGCCAGCACGCGTGACACGTAACTGTGGCCACGCCCGCGGTCGCGGGTGATCACCCGGTTGCAGCCGCAGTAGAAGCAGGGGCTGGAGCAGAACGGCACATGGACGTACAACGACAACGCACGCGCCAGCGGGTTGCTGTCGGCGATCGCCTGGCGCAGCGCCGGTGCATCGAAGCCGTCATGGAAGTGCGGCGCGGTGGGATAGGAGGTGTAGCGCGGCCCCGGCCGGTCATGCCGGCGCAGCAGATCGGGATCGAAGGTCCAGGCCAGGCCACCGGCAGCGGGAGAGAACGTGTCCATGACGCCAGCATCGCGCCAGACCACGCGCAGCGCCTTGACCCAGATCAATCCTTGGCGGGGACGCCCAGCACCGGCAGCATGACCTGCGGCCAGCGCAGCATCTGGTAACGGCGCCAGAAGGTTTCGGCGATGCGGGCGGCCACATCGTCGGCCAGCGCCTGCATCGGCGGGTTGTTGCACTCGGCCGTGGTGATGTGGAACAGCACCAGCCAGCGGTCGAACAGATCCTTTTCCAGGTCGATCGCCATGTGCTTGGACATCGGCGAACCCTTGAACCTGCGCGTCCCGCGCAGCATCGCCGACCAGAAATCAACAAGCTGGGCGAGGTGTTCGGGCCAGTCTTTGACGTGGCCTTCGAACACCGGCCCCAGACGCTCCTCGTCACGCACGCGCGCGTAGAAATCGTGAACGAGCCGGGTCACTTCCTCCTCGCTGCACAGCTCGGGCGAGGCGATGGGAAGGACGGTCGTGGGCGTTGCGTTCATCAGGGCACCAAATGCGGATCGGCAGTGTGCCGCAAGCCGCCGCCACCACTGTTGATCCAGATCAATGTCAGCGCACGGGGGCGCACCTAGGCTGGCACGCTTGCAGGAAGCATGCCCTGCGGATGCTGCGCCAACCACGGCGAAGTATACGCGCCGCCCTCTTCTTCAACCCGAACCCGCATGAACACACCGTCTTCCAGCCGCCAGCGGCGTATCCAGCAGTGGGGCGCAGTCCTGTGGCCCAGCTTCATCGCCGCCGGCCTGGCCTGCGTGGTGTTCTTCGCCTTCGTCGATCCACTGCGGCTGCAGGCGATCAGCTTCCCGGGTACAGCCATCAGCCGTGAACTGGGCTACACCGCAGGGTTCTTCATGTTCTGGGCCGTCACCGCACTTTCCAGCGCGGTGACCGGCTACCTGCTGCGGCCGATGCCGAGCGAAGAGGATGAGGAGCCACTGGGATGAGCGTCGCCACTATCCCGCCACCGCATCCATGGCGTCGGCGCCGTGTGCTGGGCGTTGCGCTGCTGGTCCTGTTCCATGTGCTGCCGTGGCTGCAATGGAATGGCCGGCAGGCGCTGCTGCTGGACCTCAACGCGCGCCGCTTCGACCTGTTCGCGTGGACCCTGTGGCCGGATGACATCGGTGTGCTGCTGGGCCTGCTGGCGGTGATGGCGGTGGGCCTGGCCCTGCTCACCCATCTGGCCGGCCGCGTGTGGTGCGGGCATGCCTGCCCACAGACACTGTGGACACGGGCCTTCGATGCGATCGCGCAGGCTCTGGCCCGCGTCCTGCCCGCGCAGGCAGCGCGGCCGTTCACCCACGTGGTCTGGTTGCTGCTGTCGCTGTGGACCGGGATCACCTTCGTAGGACTGTTCAGTCCGATCCGCGAACTGGTCGCGGGCGCGTTCGATGGCAGCTGGAGCGGCTGGGAGACTTTCTGGGTGCTGTTCTATGCCGGCGCCACCTGGGGCAATGCCGGGTTCCTGCGCGAGCAGGTGTGCCGATCGCTCTGTCCGTTCGCGCGCATGCAGCCGTTGCTGACCGACCCGCACACCCCGCGCATGCTGTATGACCCACGCCGTGGCGAGCCACGCGGCGCCCGACCACCGGCATTGGGTGGCGTACTCGGCCGCGGTCGTGGCCTGCTCGACCCGACCACCGCGCAGGACTACGTTTTCCGTGCCGCACATCCACTGCTGGCCGGACCGATGCCGACCTTCAGTGCGGATCGGCTGGGCGACTGCATCGATTGCATGGCCTGCGTACGCGCCTGCCCGATGCAACTGGACATCCGCCATGGTCCACAGGCCGATTGCCTGGCCTGCGGTGCCTGTCTGGAAGCCTGCACCCGGCAGCAGCATCAGGCGGGCTTCGGACCCGGCCTGATCAGCTATTGCAGTCCGCAGGTGATGGCCGGCCAGCCGCGCAGGTGGTGGCGCCCCCGCACCACCGCCCTGGCATCGATGCTGCTGGCCTTGCTGGCCTGTGGCGCCTGGCGCCTGCTCTGAGTCAGCCCGGGTCGCCCGGGCGCGGCGGTACCAGCTGGGCACGACGGACGATGCCCAGTTGTTCGATGATCAGCGCCATTTCGTTGGTGACATCGGTCCGCCCGGTCCCCTGCGGAACCAGACGATCAAGCACCTGCTGGTAGGTATCCCAGAACGCCGGACCGCATCCGTGTTTGTGATAACTGGCTTCCAGTTCGCGGCGTACCCGTTCAGCCAAGCCATGCATGCCGTATTCCATACGACCTCCGTTTGACTTGTTCTGCATCGTTGACGGTCGACCAATTCACTTGCGAGCTACTGAAAGACTCCCGGCCTTCACAACCGGTTGATGCCAATTAGTCATAGATTTCACGACACGTCAATTACAGGGCACGACTTTAGTGATTGAAATTATTAATCGTTCATGAAGGGTCGTGACGAAGGGGATCGGGAATCTCCGTGCCGATGTCGACACTGCTCGCCAACGAACCCGGGTGCCCATCACAGATCAGGCCATCGCTGCGACCGGGATGATCGATTCTGCCTATATCGCTAAGCATACTTAGCAAATTGAGCTTAGCGGTCTGTCTGCGACAACCTTGGACGCATCTCATGCAGTTTCATCGTTCGGGTCCTGATCCAGAGGGAACAGCGCGGGGTACCGCTGCTGCAGGATGTAGCGCCTCAACGGCGGGATGGGAAAGCCTCTAGGCCATTGCGAGACAGCGGATCTGCTGATTCCAAACAACCTGGCGAGCTCCGCGTCGGTGGAAAAGCCCAGCCGCGTGCGGACCTGCCGCTTGCTCCAGAATTCGTCCATTTTCGATCTCTTTCATCATCAAACTTATTCTTGCGCCAAGGCCTCTTTCGATTCCACGCGTTAAGCTGGCTTGCATAGATGAATACTCTTGGACAACGACTCGCGGTCGCCATGAAGGACGCCGGGCATGCACGCCCGGCCGACCTGGCGCGTGCCGCCGAAACGACGACGGCGACGGTCAGCAACTGGCTCAACGACCACGTCAAGGCCAACCACGTGAAAGCCGAACAGCTGTTCCGCATCGCTGATGCGGTGAAGCTGGACCCTCGGGAGCTGCTGTTCGGCCCGCTGGGACGGGGTGTCGGCGAACGCGGCACGGCCTACATGCACATGCCCAGCGAAGCCCATCTGGATGTCTGGCAAGCGGCCTATGAGCTGGTCGCCCACATCCTCGCCGAGCGCGGTTTGGAAGTTGGCTACCGCCGTGAGGCCACGCTGGGGCTGATGGCCCATGACCTGCTGATGGAGGGCGTCAGCCGCGGCAAGGTTGCACGCGTGGTGATGACTGCCCTGCCCTGACCCATCTCGTGCTGATAGCATGGCGGTCGATGGGGATGGGGCTCCCCCGATAACCGCCTGAGATGGCTGATGGCTCCTGCTGCGACGAACCCGGCGTTCGTCGATGGCAGGCATTGCCCGCCATTGCGTACGCCGTCGAACCTGCGAACACGCACTCGAGGCAAGCAATGCAGACGTTGAACAACTATGTGCTGGTATTCCTGGGCGGCGGTGTCGGCGCCAGCCTGCGTCACGCCTGCAATCTGATCGGCGCCCGCGTCGCCGTCGGCAGTTCCTGGCCCTGGTCGACCTTCCTGGTCAACATCAGCGGCGCCTTGCTGATGGGCGTGGTGGTGGAGGCATTTGCCCTGCGCAACGGCGCGTCGCCGCAACTGCGCCTGCTGCTGGCCACCGGCATTCTTGGCGGCTACACCACGTTCTCCACCTTCTCGCTGGAAACCGGCCTGCTGCTGCAGCGGGGCCAGCATGGCCTGGCCGCACTCTACGCGGGCGGC
>NZ_QAIJ01000253.1:6514-12855 GCF_003060985.1 Stenotrophomonas sp. HMWF023 | reverse complement strand
GCCCCCGCCACTGCCGTGGCGACTGCCCGGTGTGCGCCTTGAACGCCCGCGACAACGCCGCCTCGCTGCCATAGCCGACCTCGTCGGCGATCCGTTTCAACGGTCGGCCCTGGCGCAACGCCTGCTGCGCCAGGCCGACCCGCCACCCCTGCAGATAGTGCCCGGGGGTGGTTCCCATGGCCTCGCGGAAACTGGCAGCGAACACGCTGCGTGACATACCTGCAACGTCAGCCAGATCCTCCAGTGTCCAGGCCTGGGCCGGTGCCTCATGCATCGCCACCAGCGCCAACCGCAGGCGTGGGTGGCCGAGCCCGGCGAACAGGCCGCCGCGCATCTCGCCCCCCTCCATCAGCTGCCGCAGCACCTGGATCATCACCACCTCGAACAGGCGGTTGACCATCACCGCTCGACCGCAGCGTTGCTCGAATGCCTCCTCGAACAGCAGCTCCAGGGCGGCATGGCCGCCGTACAGATCGGCCAAGGGCAGGCAGATGAAATCGGGCAGCGCCGCACTGATCGGGTTGAGCCTGCCGCCCTCGAAGTGAAGGTTGGCGCAGGCCATGTCGGCGCCGTGCTGGGGATCGGTATGGAAGCGGTGCGGCATCGGGCGCGGATACAGCAGCAGGCTGGGAACATCGACCTGCACCGTCTGCCCGCCATGGCTGACCTGCAATGGACCGCGCCGCACCAGATGCAGTTGGCCGGTCTCGCCCTCTCCTTCGAGGCTGTTGATCCCACACAGCGCGCCGGCATGGAACACCGAGGCGGTGACCGCGAAGCGTTCGAGCAGGATGGCGAGACGATCGGCCATGACGGGACTCCAGATCAAACTAAAGAAGGCGGATACGCCAGATCGTATCGGATTCAAGACCTACCGGCACGGCGGCTCAAGCAGGAACAAGGGCTCATCCTCCGGGTAGGTGGATCACTTCGAATCCCTCTCCCTCGGCAGGAGCAACGAAATGGCGGGTAATCCGCTCGAACTCGGCCTCCGTGGCCTGGAATGGATGCGCGCCAGCAGCATTGCGCGCGTGCAGCCTCGCCTTGCAGACCTCATCAGGGACGTCCAGGAAGTGCAGCCGATGCGCCGCGCCGGCGCGAACGAATATCTGCCGCGCCCATGCGCGGCTGGCGGGGGTATTGGAGGGAAAGTCGAGCACTACCGACACCCCCGCCTGCAGCAGGCAGCAGACGTGGTCGGCAAGAATGCCGCGCAATGCCGCCGCGTTCCGCAGGTAGTCGGCCACGGACGTGATCTGGCCGGGATAGAGTGCCGCCAGCCAGGTGTCTTCGCAGATCAGCGCAGTCCGCGGCTGCATCGACAACTGCCGGGACAGCGTGGATTTGCCTGCTCCGATCTTGCCGCATACCAGGTGCAGGGTGGCCGGGTAATCGTGCGTACTGGCGGGAAGTCGCTGCATGTGCCATCTCCGAGGGCGAAGGAACGTCGATCGCCCGGGAGCGGTGGCAGCCCGCCCTCCCGGGCGGGTTGCATGGCTGGAACAGCCGCGCGCTAACCCGCCTTCCCGTGGGGAATTCGGATAATCGCCGGAATGCGCTGGGTCACCATTCCCCCAGACTAGCGTCAGATCAGGCGCCTGGGCAAGCCACTGATGCGGTGCAGCGCGCCCCTTGCACCATCCAGCCCTATCCTCGCCACACGCCTGCAAGGAAGGTCACGATGCGTCCACGTTTTCGACTCGCCCTGGCCGTGGCCCTGCTGCTGCCACACACCCTGCTGTCCGCCGCGCCCGCAGGCCCGCCGCGCACCTCCAGCGGCGAGCTGCAGGGCGCACGCTGGCGCCTGGATGTGCCCACCGGCTGGAACGGTGAACTGGTGATGCTTGCGCATGGCTACGAGCCGGTTGGCGCGCCGCGGCAATCGCCGATGCCGGCCAACGACAGCACCGCCGGCCTGCTTGCAGCTGGTTACGCCGTTGCGCAGAGCGCCTATGCCAGCCAGGGCTGGGCAGTGGCAGATGCAATCGACGACATGGAACGCCTGCGCGTGCACGCCCTGTCCGAATTGAAGGACGTACGCCGCACCTGGATCCTCGGCTTTTCAATGGGCGGTGCGGTTGCCATCGCCACCCTCGAACGCCTGCCGCAGCACTACAGCGGCGGCGTGTCGCTGTGCGGCGCCAACCTGCCCGGCGAGCAGTTGGCCAACGACCTGCTGACCACACTGGTGGCGTTCGATTATTTCTTCCCCGAAGCCGAGGGGCTGCCCCGCCAGGGCCTGGTATCGGCAGACGCTGCGGCGCTATCGCAGATGGCGCTCTATCAAGGCATCGCTGCCGCGCTTCAGAGCCGGCCGGCCGTCGCCGCGCAACTGGCCACACGGCTGCAGGTAAGCGCCGAGGCATTGCCGGGCACGATCAGCCTGCACGCGATGATCCTGCACGAACTGGCTACGCGCGCCGGCGGCATGCCGGTCGGCAATCTGAGGACTGTCTACCGCGGATTCGGCGACGACAAGGCGTTCAATGCGGGCGTGCAGCGGCACGCGCCGGTCGCGCTGGCACAGCGATATGTGCGCGGGAAGCTGACATTGACCGGCGCGGTCAAGCGGCCGCTGGTGATCCAGTTCAACAACAATGACCCGAGCATCGTGCCGCGCATGCAGGCGGTGTATCCGCAACTGGCAGAGCGCGCAGGCGCAACGCCATCGCCGCGCGTACTGCCTGCGGTTGGCGAAGGCCACTGTGGCTTTGTGGATTCGCAGGTGGTCGAGGCGCTGAAGGCAGCGGCGGCTCCCCTCTGAGCAGCCGAACGGATCAGTGGCCCAGCGTACCCATGGTGAAGGTATACCCGGAGCGCATGAGGAAATCGCGCATGCGCAGCTCGGCGCGGCGCGGCGACGGAAGATCCGGCGGGCCATACAGCGCATAGACCACACCAGCGCCCTCGATGCGTTCCCGGCGCACATCACAATGACGGCTCTCCGAGGCGAGGACCCAACCGTCCTTCAGTTGATCGGGGCCGATGGACTGCCCGTTCTTCAGCCGGAATGTAAGCCAGCGCACATCTGCGGTGGATCTGCTCATTGCCCGCCAGCTGCATCGTGCATGCAGCCCCTCATGTCCTTGCCTGCCATTGCTGCTCCCGAAGACCAGAACTCGACCATACCCCGTCGCCATGTCGTGGGCGGCTGAGACTGACAGGGGGCGTGGCGGGTCTCAGGCACCCACGTCGAAGAGCCTGCGGAACGCCGCCTGCCCGGCTGGTGTGAGCCGCAGTTCCCGACGCCCCTCGAGGCGACGCAGCCAGCGGTTCTGCAGGAAACTCTCCAGCATGGCTTCGCCGACCATGCCGGCCATGTGCGGGCGACGCTCGGTGCAGTCCAGGCAGCCACGGCAATAGCGCTCGGGCTTCACCTGCGGTGATCGTTCGATCAGTTCTGCCAGCGGCTCGCCCACGGCGCGCAGGACAGCGGCGCCATCAGCCGTCATCTGCCAATGGCCTGCAGCCGCGGTGATCGCTCCGATGCCCAGCAGGTGATCGGAGATGGCGACAGCGTACTCACCCGCCAAGTGTCGATAGCAGCTGCGTGCCCGACGGAAGCCGGCATCGACCCGGACGGTTCGCGGAGAGAGCGGTGGCAGTTGATCGCTGAAACGCAGGATGCCTTCCAGCATGTCGGCGACCTCAGTCGAGGCGAGCCGGTGATAGCGGTGACGCCCCTGCACCGCCACGACCAGGATGCCGCCATCGAGCAACCGCCGCAGATGACTGCTTGCCGTCTGCGGCGAGATGCCAGCCACACCGGCCAGCTCGGTGGCTGCGCGCGCGCGGCCATCCATCAACGTCAACAGCATGGCCGCACGTGCGTGGTCGCCGACCAATGTGCCGACATTGATGAAAGAGCGGGAGGTCTGGGCCATCGCCGCATTGTGGCACGACCCCTGTCCTGCATCATTCGACCTGGATCGAAGCTTCCGCGCCTTTGCACAGGGCACAGTGATCGCCCGCAACCAACGGTTCAAGCATGCCACCGAAAGACCTCCAACGCCGCTGTATCACTCCCTCTGTGCTCTATCCGGGAACGCCGGTGGTGCTGATGACCACGCTGAATGAAGACGGCAGTGCGAACATCAGCCCGCTTTCGTCATTCTGGGCGTTGGGCGACCGCGTGGTGCTCGGCATCGGCGAACAGGGTCAAGGCTGCAGCAATCTTCTGGCACGCGGCGAATGCGTACTGAACTTCGCAGATGCCACGCAGGCGACGCAGGTTGAAGCCATCGCCCGCGCCACCGCTCGCACCCCTGTGCCGGATTCGAAACGTGATATGGGCTACGTGCATGTGCGTGACAAGTTCGCACTGGGCGGCTTCACCCGCGTCGACTCGGTGCAGGTGGCACCACCGGCGATCGCCGAATGCCCGCTGCAGGTGGAGGTCGCGCTGCTTGCCTCGCATCGACCCAGCGGAACGCAGGATCAGGGCTTCATGATCGTCGAAGGACGGATCTGCCGGGTGCATGCACACGAGACGATCACCATTGCAGGTACCCAGCACATCGACGTGCAGCGCTGGGCACCGCTGATCTACCTGTTCCGCCACTATGTGGGCACCACCATTCCGGTGGCGCGCAACTTCCGTGCTGACGCTCCTTCGCAGCTGACTGCATGACAGCTGCGATCAGGAAGAAGACGCTGGCGCGTTCGAGTACTTCTCGTGCACCTCTTTTTCGCGGTCGCGACGCGCGCTCGAACAACGCTCGCGCGCTGTCGACATCTGGCTGTCGGCCGAGGTCCGTTCCGAGCTCAACGACTGCTGCAGACTGGAAATCTGCGCGCGGATGCCAGATTCGCTGGTGGCACCGGCCAGATTGCTGCTGGCAGCAGCCAGTTGCCGGTTCAGATCGGCCACCTGCCGATTGACCGCCTGGCTGCGCGATTCGAACGGGCCATAGATGCGCGACTGCTCGCTCTGCAGACAGTTGCGCTCGGCAATGCCGGCGTCATTCATTTCGGTAGTGCGGTAGACCGCGGTGCGGTTGGCAAGCTCGCCAACCGATTCCAATGCGGCGCGGTTGGAGCGCAGCTTCATCGGCTCCGAGCCTGCGGCACAGGGGTTCTGCGAGTAGGTGGTTTCACCGGACGCACCCTTGCACTTGTAGACCTGCGCCGATGCCAGCGGCGCGACCAGCAGCAACGCCAGCGCGATGCCAGGTTTCATGTTCATGCCAAGACCTCCTGTCCCGGGCCCTGCGGCCCGTTTGGCCATACGCTACGACTGATCGTGTGTCCGGGCAAATGCCATCACGCCCGGCGAATCAGCGCCGGAATGAACGCAGCTCCAGCGCCGCCAGGGTGTACCAGCCGAACGCCGGCAGCAGCGCAAGGCGCTGGGTGAGGCCGCGATAGGGCTCCGGATCGAAGCCGGACATCATCAGCCACAGATAGGCCATGCCCAGCAGCGAGCTGGCGCGCGCAAACCATGCCATCCGCGTTGACGCCTGTGGGCCCAGCTCTGCGAGGAACAGCAGCGGGGTCAGGATCGAGAAGATGCCGATGCCATAGAGGCCATGCAGCGGGCTGCCCGTGGTGAAGACGCCATTGCTGACCATGGACACCCCGAACAGGGTGGAGGTGAGCACAGTGAGCGCGAAACGACGGCCGTGGGCGAGCAACGCGAGGCTGAAGAGGATGATGGCCGAGCCACTGACCATCGGGCCGACCTGCACCGCCTTGGCCGGCAGCCCCGGCATCAGGCCCAGCTCGCTGAGGTGCTGCGAGACCGGGTGGTAGCCGGGCACGGTGAATGCAAAAGCGATCAGCGCCAGCATGGCGCCGAGGGGAACATACACGGCCTGCTGGATCGCCAGGTTTCGCACTGCGGTCACCACTGCTGAAGAGGAGAGCGGCGACGTTAGCAGCCGGCCCTGCCGGGTCGCATGTGCATTTTGGTACAGCCTGCCGGCGCCGGATTGCGCGCAAAGAAAAAGCCCTGACCGGAGTCAGGGCTTTTCAATTGGAGGCCTCAAGCGGAATCGAACCGCTGTAAACGGATTTGCAATCCGGTGCATAGCCACTCTGCCATGAGGCCAACGTACTGCGATCAGGAACGACGCCCCTGACATGACAAAACCCCGCGATGGGGCCTGTCGGAACATGGAGCGGGAAACGAGACTCGAACTCGCGACCTCAACCTTGGCAAGGTTGCGCTCTACCAACTGAGCTATTCCCGCATAAGCCGTCATGGTACCGGAAGCCCGGGACACACACCAGCCATTTCACAACAGTTTTCACTTTTCTGACTGCGCGCAAAGCCTTGTGGCTCAACGTGCCCCGCCTTGCCGTGGCGGGAGAAAAACAAGGCCCCAACCGGGGCCCTGTGC